>JAFMRP010000793.1 GCA_017354095.1 Ktedonobacteraceae bacterium | reverse complement strand
AATGGGGTTGCAAGGGGCACAGCCCCTTGCCGGGGTGCGGGGTGCTGCTGCTCCGACCACCTGACGAACGCAGTTCGTAGCTGCGTAGCAGCGTTGGTGGTCGGAATAAGAGCACAGGGGCCCCCGCGTTTCTTCTCCCTCTCTCGCCGCCGAAGGCGGCGGACACTTCATATGAAGGCGGTCGGTCCACTATGTGGATACACGCAGAAGGGAGTTGCATACTCTATGCAATTTAATCTTTATCACTGGCTGTTCGACGATCCTTATACGGCTGGTACAGGCGCTGGCCTCTCAGGACCGGAGCCGTTTCGTTTGCTCTGGCCCTGGCTCATCTGTAGCTGCGTCGGGCTACTCATCGCGTTCTATTATGCCGTTGAGGGCCGCAAACGCTTCTTCAAGGACAAGCCGCTGGAAAAATATATGCTCGACCGTTATCTGGGCTGGTTCGCGGTCATCTGTTTTATCGCGCTGCCGTTGATTTTCGCGCGTGTGCAACTCTACCAGTATTTCTTCGCCTGGCGCTTCTGGCGTATACTACTGCTGCTGGGTCTGCTGGCCTGGGGGATTCACTGGTTGGTCTACCTGGTGCGCAAGTATCCGGCAGAGCGGGCTAACTCAAAGGCCTGGGATAATCGTCAGAAGTATATCAGGACGAGTAGTAAGCGGAGCGGCAAACGTAAAGCGAAAGCCGGGGCACGCTAGGCGCATGTGATGAACACCACCGGGGCGATTATCCTGGCCGGCGGCCAGAGCCAGCGTATGGGCAGAGATAAGGCTCTGCTGCCATGGCCCGCTGAGCCAGGCCAGCCCACATTCGTCGAACGCCTTGTCTCGCTGCTTTCCTCTCAGTGTGCTGAAGTAGCGCTTGTTGGACGTGACGCGGAGCATGTTGCCCGGCTCAAGGCGGCGCTCGGTGAGCAAGAGAGAAGCGTGCAGGTGGTCGCCGACCGCGTGCCGGGCCGTGGGCCGCTAATGGGCATATATAGCGGGCTATGTCTATTGCAAGCTTCACGGGCCCTGGTCTGCGCCGTAGATATGCCTTTCGTGCTGCCTGAAATGGTCGCTTTTCTGCTCGCCTGCGGATCAGATGATACGCTGTGTGTTCCCCTCGTAGACGATGTACCGCAGATCTTGCTGGCTGTGTATCCACGTACGCTGATTGGCGCTATCGAAGAGCGTCTGCGCGCCGGACGACGCGATCCGCGCTCGCTGCTGCAAGTGGCTCCCGTGTCCTATATCACCGAAGCGCGACTGTGCGCGATTGATCCGCAGTTGCGCTCTTTTATTAATATCAATACCCCTCAGGAACTTGCCTCCCATCGGCAAAACAAACAACACCACTGATCCACACGCCCTTGGAAATGTAAGGCCACCCCTCGCGGGTGGCCGGCTCCGCTTGCACCCGGCCAAATCGCATCCACTCCCCTCACATGCCTATCGCCTGCCAGCACCGATTTGCCAACCTCTTGAGCGCTTCCTCCTCGCCAATCTCTTGAGCTCCTCCTCAAATCCGCGCAGCATCAGCCATTCTCGCGTAGCGCCCAGTACCACCACATCGGCCTCGCGCATCTGCGCCACGTTTCCCGCTCCGCTCAACTGCATCGCCACTTTGAGCTGGGCAATAGTACCCTCCAGTAGCTCACACACTCTCTCGTAGCTCTCGCTGGCCGCCTTCAAAAATGGAAAGCCAAGACCAACCAGCGTCGCGCCCAGCGCCAGAGCCCGCGCGACATCCAATCCACTGCGTACTCCCCCCGTCGCGATCAGCGGCAAACCGGCAACTCCAGACTCTACCAGTGCGATAGGCGTGGGAATGCCCCAATCGCGATACAACTGCCCAATCGTTGCCGTCTGCTCATCCCCTTGCGCCTGCGCTCGTGCCGCCTCCAGTGCTGGCATACTGCTGCCGCCAGCTCCTCCAACGTCGATGGCCGCCACTCCGCATGAGCGCAGCAGTAGCGCCTGCTCTCGACAAATACCCGCGCCAGTCTCTTTGGCGATCACAGGAACCTCGATATGTTGCGCCAGTTGCCTGAGGGCCGCAACTTCTCCAGCCGCATTGTGGTCTCCTTCTGGCTGGGTGGCCTCTTGCAGGCTGTTCAGATGGATCGCCAGCGCGTTGGCATCAATCATGGCGATGGCCCTTTGCACCTGTTCCAGGGTAAAAGGCGCGTGACGAGCCTGGGCGATCAATTGGGGAGCGCCGATATTGGCGATTAGAAAAGCCCCTGGCGCCTGTGTACGCGTTATGGTGTAACTTCCGGCCAGTTGGGGATCGACGACGGCTGCCCGCTGGCTGCCGACGCCCAGTGCCAGGCCGTACTCTTCGGCTGCTCGCGCCAGGTTGCGATTGATGGTTGTGACGTCCGGGTGTCCTCCGGTGAGCGAAGAAATAAAAATTGGGTAGCGCAGCCGCTGCCCAAGAAAGGTTACCGATGTGTCTATCTCGTCCAGGTTTATTTCTGATAAAGCCTGATGTACAAGCCGGATGTCCTGCCAACTCGCTCTTTGTGGTGCTGAGATATCCTGTCCCAGTGCGATGTTGACATGCTCAATTTTGCGCTGCCTCACTTCGTCCGTCATGTGTGCCGCGGTCCTTTCTGTAGCTTTGCCAGATCTTGGCAGCGATCAGGTAGCCAAGAGGAATGCCGAATATGATGGCTACCTGGTAGGTTGCAATTGGATTTTTACTGAACCCGATAAAGGGGTAGATGAAAAGTGCCGTACCCGATAGCACCAGCATGGCTGACGTGAATGCGTCCAGGCGCTGTAGCGTGATGGTCCATAGTAGCCAGAGCAGATACCAGGGCCAGAACCAGCCAGAAACCAGTACCATATACCAGAAGATCGCGATACCCCAGCAGCTGAGCAGCGTGTCAAATGTCGGCGCTGACTGCTGGCCCTCGGGACGCAGCCTGCTAAAGAGATGCAGATAGATGAGCGCGAAAATGAAGGTGGCTGAAGCGCGCAAGGCGATATCTGCGGCTGTGGATGGCGCGACGAGTACCGGAAATTGCATTCCCTGGGCCGCCGCGCTAAAGAGCGCGTGCAGCGGATTGGCCAGCAAACCAACCGGAGCATAGACAAAGTGCTCCATATCGGCGGCAGAGGTCAGAGCCAGGAATGTCGATGTGCCACGCCACAAGGGAAGAAAAATCAGTAGCGCGGGGATAAGCATAAGCAAGGCTCTGACACCAATCGCCAGCATCATACGCGGCGCAAGTTGCCGCGAACGTAGATCAAACCAGAGCAACAAAGGAGCCAGCAGCAGCGAGACCAGGTTGGTACTGATCGCCAGGCCAAATACCAGGTAGGCACCCAGCTTATTTAATTTAACTAGCAAGTACTTTTCTTGCCGCTCACTAGTAATATAAAGCCATGTAGCTAGCAGCAGCAGGCAAAGCAAGATACCTTCATTGTGACCGTTTCCAGCCAGCTCAATTAGCACCAGAGGATTCCAGGCGTAGAGCAATGTACCAGAGAGCCGCCGCTGCGGCGCGATGATT
>JAFMRP010000792.1 GCA_017354095.1 Ktedonobacteraceae bacterium | reverse complement strand
GTGAAAGAGAGGAGCGGAACAGATGAGTCTGGAAGTGCTGTACGAACGGTGTGCAGGGATAGACGTGCATCAACGCTTTGTGGTCGTCTGTCTGCTGGTGGTGGAGGGAGGCAAACGGCGCCAGGAGATCCGCACGTTCCGGAATGAAACCGCAGATCTGTTGGCCTTGCGCACGTGGTTAGTGCAAGAACGCTGCACGCATGTTGGCATGGAGAGCACGGGCGTGTATTGGATGCAGGTGTATCGACGTCTAGAGGGCTTCTTCGAATTGGTAGTGGCCAACGCGCAGCATATCAAAGCCGTGCCAGGGCGAAAAACGGATGTGCAGGATGCCGAATGGATTGCGAGTCTGCTTCAACATGGGCTCTTCAACCCCAGTTTCGTGCCCAACCAGGAACAGCAAGACCTGCGAGACCTGACCCGGCTGCGGGTCAGCTTGGTCCGGGAACGCACCCGCCTGGTCAATCGGGTGCATAAAGTTCTTGAAGAGGCTGGGATGAAATGAGCGACTGTCCTCAGTGATATCACGGGAGTGTCTGGACGAGCCATTCTCCAGGCGCTCTGTGAGGGAGAAAGTGATCCAGAGCGGCTCGCCAAGCGGGTATGTCCAGGGGTGAAGGCGGGTCAGGAAGAGATCAGAGCGGCTCTGACAGGAGAAGTACGAGAGCACCATCGCTTTGTCTTGCGAAAGTTGCTCTCCCTCATTGCGGTTCAGGATCAGGCGATCGAACACCTGGAAGAGGAGATCGAGCGCCATTTGTACCCTTTTGAAGAACAGATCACGCGGTGTGAAAGGATCAATGGGGTAAGCCGACACGTCCTGTATGTGCTGATGGCTGAGATAGGAACGGGTCTTGAGCGCTTTCCTGATGCTGAACACCTCAGTCGCCTTCGCGGGGGTCTGTCCTGGACAGAAGGAAAGCGCAGGGAAGCGACTGAGTGGTAAGTGTAAGAAAGGCAACCGCTATGTGCGAGAGGTGCTGGTGCAAGCGGCTCATGGGGTGCGTCGTTGCCGCACCTACTTAGGGGAGCGCTATCGCCGTCTGAAAAAACGTCGGGGAAGTAAACGAGCAGCCTTGGCCATTGGACATGATATTCTGGTCATCTATTGTCAGATGATGAAAACCGGGCAGGACTATCAGGAGAAAGGAGTGGAGTTTTTCCATCAAAGGGATCGCAGCAAAGTTGAGCGCCAACTGGTTCATCGTCTGGAGCACCTGGGCTATCAACTCACGCGGTCTTCGCAGCCAGTCGCCTGAAGAGTGAAGGTCAATCACGAAGCGTTTGGATAGGAACCACGACGAAAGCCAGTGGGGAAGAGGGGTATTTTTTGGTTTTCTTCTCACATATTTTCAGAATATACTGGTGGCGAACCTCTGAATTTAAGCAACCAAAGCCAGAGCAGCGAACTTTGATGTCCGTGTTTGAGCCAGAGGTACTCCTTCCAACCAGGCCACAGTTCGCACCAGATTGAGAGCTGTCGCAATGATAACATGCTGAAGATGAGTTTTCTCCATGCTACGATAGCGACTCCTGCGCATGCCGAACGCCCGAACACCCTGCGATATCGTTCCCTCTATCCCAGCTCGGGTACGGTAGAGTTCCCAAAAAGCCCCCTCTCTTTGACGATCTCTGAGGTGCAGTAATGCTTGATGGTGCTCTTTGGCTCGGATAGTGACGGTTCGGCGTGGCGCGGTGGTACAGTGAACTTTCATCTGACACTCCCTGCAATCTTTGATGGAGAATTTGATTTTGAGCACCTCATTATCCCGTCGATCAATAGCTGGAGTCCAGCTCGAACTCTCCCGCCCTGCTGGACAGATCATTTTCTGCCTATCCCAATCAATCTGGAAACTACCCGCATCAAAGCCCTGCCGCTCTTTCGCCTGCCACTTGTGGTCGGTCCGTGTTGGTGCTACCAGATCTATGCCATATTCATCCCGGCTCTGGACAAATTGCTTGGCTTCTGCATAATTGGTGTCGGCCAGATGCTCTTTCGGCAACAAACCTTTCTCTTTGAGAGCCTGATGGATGAGTGGCGTCACATCCACATCCCCGTTGCCTGCCCGGCTCGTCTCAACATGGGTGATGAAACGAGGAGCATCTTCATCGCAACTCTCGGTCAGATGGACTTTGTACCCGATCCACCAGGTGGGGATTTTGCGTCCATAGGTGGCATCAGTATCGTAGGGAGAACACAGCATTTTGCCGACGGAGGGATCTTCTCATCAGAGCGGAAGTGCGGTTGCCCTTCGACGACTTCAAATTGTTGTACCCAAACGCGTCGTAAAATCTCTACAGTTGAAAGGTGGGCGAGCCAACTCAACCCTGGCGTGGTGTAGATAGCGTTGAGCAGCATGTAGCCGTCTGCGCCTATTGTTTCGACTAGAGCCATCCGCTTCGTCTCATCTTTGGGGAAGCGAGTCTCTTCAATACGACGCCCATAAAACTCGTACCACTCATCTGGGGCAAAAGAGCGTAACCATTCCGGGGCCACCTCAGCTAAGTCATTCAAGGCAGCACGCAAGGTTTCAGCAACACACATGACCCGATTCATCGCTCGAATTGCCCCTAACACATGGGTGGCGTCAGTCCGCTGTCGCCCTTGCGCCTTCACCAATCCCCGCTCTTTGAGTTGTGCAAGCACCACTTCAAACAAAAGGTGCTCTGCTTGACCCCTCGCCAACCGGGAGCGGAATTCGCTCAAGACCGAAAAATCAAAACCGCTATCTTCTAATTCCAGGCTATGAAGTAGGCCGCTGACGAGGTACTCTCTTACGAGAGCCCTTCTTCAACGGCCCCTTCCCGAACCCGCCGGGCCACTTTCATGGCAACGGGCTCTCCAGAGAACCTGTCCATAGTCTTTGGGAGTTAAGGAAGGACTTACGCATTTCACGGCCTGCCAACCCAAGACCGTTTCGGCTTGTTTCTCCTGCCGCCCTTTGCCCTGTCATCACCTTTCTCGATGTCCCTGGGAGGTCGTGACTCCTCCGACTCATATGGCGACTCTGTCACCATCTGCCTCGCGGCAGGAAGGTGATCCCGTGGTGCGTCATGGTGATACGTTCTAGCACGACGTAGGTACCCGACTCATCCCCTTAGCCAGCTTCACTAGCCGGTCCCCATCACAGGGAGGTTGCACTGATCGCCCTCAGCAATCCGTGCATGAGATGGCATCGATATCAGACGTTGTCTCGATGGGTGAAATATGACACCACATGGAGATTCGGATTCGAGCAGTCTCGCTCTTACCTTATCGCGCGGGTCTTGCAAAGCACCTTCCTCAACGTCTTCAGAAGGTCTCCGCTTTCTTCCCATGCTCTGGTCCCCTTCAACTTTCGTCTCCAGGTAAGAGAAGTGACCCAGGAACCTTCCTCCCAGTTCCTCCTGGCTCAGCCAGGAATATCACCATGCGTCACACGGCGCACTAAGGCATATTTCCAGTCGATCCTGCTCCTCACTGCATCAGCAGCCTGACGATCAGGTAACCCTTCTACAAACTGCATGATCGTC
>JAFMRP010000131.1 GCA_017354095.1 Ktedonobacteraceae bacterium | reverse complement strand
TAAACGGCAAGCTTCCCAATGGAGATATCGATGCCACCCACGCCCCAATCTCCAATTCCCAGGATCTCTTCCGCATCGGTGGCCACGATCAGGTCAATCTCGTCGGGTCCAGCACCGAAATTACGCAGTGACATCTCGATGTCTTCAGGGTAGTCAATGGAGAGGTAGACCCCTCGTGGACGCCGGTATTCGCGGCTATAGTGTTCGATAGCGCGAGCAATCGTGGGATCATAGACCACCGGGAGCATCTCACCCAGATGTTCGGAGAGCAGCCGATAGAATAAGATCTCGTTGCTGTCCTGTAACGCGGTCAGAAACAAGTTTTTTCTCAGATCATCCTCGATCTCCTGGTACTGAGCATACGAGCGCTTGACCTGCTCATCCAGAGGCGTGACAGCGGACGGCAGCAGACCACGCAGGCCCAACTCCTTTCGTTCCTCAAGTGGAAAGGCGGTTCCACGATTCAACATGGGATCATTCAGCAGCGCAGAGCCGGTGACCCTGGTTTCCACACGCCGATGTCCATTGGACTGGCCGGGAAGCAGATGGTAGTTTCTCATCATTGTCTATCCTTTCCTCTCGTCCGTAGAACATGTTGATGGATCAAACACAGGAATACAGAGAAATACGTTGACGTCAATCATACTATCGTGTTCCTTGTGCGATCTGCTGTCAAGCAGAAGCATGTCTCTTTTTCCCTTGTTTCGCATACAAGGGTTGTGGAAACGCAAAAGTTGGAAACATCGCTGCGATACGTTCTCTTCTTTAAAATGCTACAAATTTCGGGTATAGCCAGGGTTATTTTGTGAGAGTGTGTTGCAGTACAAATGTGCTGCAGTGTGGTAGCATAGTGGGGAAGGATTTTGCGAGATGTTGGAATAGGGGCATAGGCGGCATTGAACGAGATGAGGAATTCGGATAGGCTGATGGAAAAGAGAGCTATTCATGACCTTTGTGGCTTTGCTTACGAAGGAGCTGCGCCTGCATTTGCGGCGTGAGCGTGCTATCTGGGTAATCATTGCATACCTGGCAGTGATGGGGCTACTGGGTTGGATTTCCGTCAATGGAGCCAGTAACAATCCCGGGAACTATGGCCCGATGGGACTGAGTGTGCTGGGGCTTGGCCTCTACCTGATTCTTTCATTATTGCAGCTTTTCCTGATTCTTTTCACGGTACCGGCCTTTACCGCGACGGCTGTGAATAGTGAAAAGGAGAGGCAGACCTTTGATCTGTTGCTCTGTTCGCGCCTCTCCTCTTTTTCGCTGATATCAGGGAAGCTGCTGGCGGGCCTGGCAAATGCATTGCTGCTCGTTGCCGCCTCGATCCCATTGTTCAGTATGGTCTTTTTCTTTGGCGGCATCGCGCCCGCGCAGGTGTTTGCCGCGCTGGCCGTCTATGCCGTTACCGTGCTGCTGACCGGCTCACTGGGCCTGTTCTGTTCCACTATCTTTTCTCGTCCGGCTGTTTCCACCTCGATCACCTATATCGTCTGCCTGGTGTGGATCACATTTCCGCTGATCGCCACCTATATCATCTCTTCAACAGGAGTGGGGCGCTGGTTTCAGGTCTATCCTAATCATATGCGTCTGATTTATCTCTGGAATCCGGTAGCGGCCCTGAACAGTACATTTCCCGTCAATGCCACATCGGAGTACTTTTACTACGGGGGTTATTATAACGGGTTTTATAGCGTTCCGCTGCTGGGAAGCCTGGCCGGCCCTTCCACACCTCTGATAGTGTATGGAGTAAGGATAGCACCCTGGATAGTCTACAGCGGTATCTCGCTGCTGCTCTCAGCGCTGCTGGTGCTGGCCAGCACGCTGCTTATCAAGCCACACTCGTTCCAGAGGCTCTGGCGAGCGCATCGCAAGGTAAAAGCAGGGCCGGTTGTGCCGGAGGGAGGGGCGGAATAGGAAGAATTCCGCCATGTTCCGCCCGGCATCGTTCGTTAGCCTTTGATAGCTCCCATACGCACGCCTGAGAGGAAGTAGCGCTGGAAAATCATAAAGAAGATGATCATCGGCAGGGCCGCCAGGGCTGCGCCAGCGAAAATGATGCCGAAATCGGTTGAGAACTCGCCCTGTAGTCCGGCAACGCCGACCGGCAACGTATACTTATTGCTAGATTGCAGAACGATTAATGGCCAGAGGTAGTCATTCCAGTGGCGCACAAAGGTGAAGATTGCCAGCGCGCCGATCGCGGGCCTGGAGAGCGGCATGATCACGTGCCAGAAGACGCCAATTTCGCCGCAGCCATCGATGCGAGCCGCATCCATCAGTTCTGAGGGCAGGGTCTGGATGTACTGGCGCATCAGGAAGATGCCGAAGACACTGGCAAAACCCGGCAGGATGACCGCCCAGAGCGTATTGATCAGCGACATATCTTTCGTCACGATATAGAGGGGGACCAGCGTGACGTAGGCCGGGACCATCATCGTGCTGATAACAATCCAGAACAAGATTTGCCGGCCAGGGAAGCGTTTTTTCGCGAAGGCGTAGCCAGCCATCGTATCGAAAACAACGTGGAAGAGGGTAATGGAAATGGCTACCAGCAGGCTATTGCCGCCCCATGTCCAGTAGTCGCTGGCCTGTGTGAGCAGGCGCTGGAAGTTGGACAGGTCGCCGTGGAACGGAACCACATCCGGTGGCGTCTTAATCGCGAAGGTGGTGGGAGTGAACGCAGTAACAAAGAGCCAGTACATCGGCCAGAGCGAGATGCAGGCAACGGCGATCAGGACAATCCAGGCGATAATACGGCCCGGGCGGATGCGCGGCAGGGGTCTGCCAGCAGCGCGTTTTTCTCTTATTGATATACTTGCCATCGTTTAGTACTCCACATCGCTTCTTAAGAGCCGGAACTGCACAACTGCCACTGCCGCGATCATCAAAAACAGGATAAAGGCTTGCGCGGAGGCAAGGCCATAGCGGAACTGTTGGAAGCCGCTCTGGTAGATCTGTGTGACCATCACCTGCGCGCTGTTGCCCACGCCTGCGGGCACCATAATGAAAACCTTCTCAAACACTTCGAAGCTGGCGATGGTGTAAAGCACTACAATATAGAGCAGAGAGGACCTGATCAGTGGCAGGGTGATATGCCACCAGCGGCGAATGGGCCCGGCCCCGTCGATGGTAGCAGCCTCATAGAACTCGGGTGGGATGCTTCCCATAGCAGCATTGAGCAATACTACCCCTGTGGCCGGGATAGTCAGGACAGTGGAGAGGGTGATACTGTTCAACACGATATCGGGATTGGAAAGCCAGCGGACAGGCCCAAGATGTACCAGGCTCAGCAGGTAGTTCAGGAAGCCGTATTCTGAGTTGTAGATCCATTTCCAGACGATGGCTGTGATCACGGCACTGGTGACTGCTGGTAGATAGAAGGCTGCCAGGAAGAAGGTTCGCACGTACTTGTGTCGTCCCTGGATCAGCCCGGCCAGGATCAGGGCGATCAACACATTGGCGATCACGGTAATTACCGTGTAGTAGAGTGTATTCAGAATGGCCTGGCCAAAGACGCCATTCTGAGTAGTAAAGGCGTTGATGTAGTTTTTGAAGCCAACCCAGGTGCCATTGAAGGCAAAGTTATCACTCTGGAAAGAGATAATCAAGGCCCAGATAACCGGTATCAGGATGAACGCGGTAAAGATGAGCATGCTAGGGAGGATAAAAGCGTAGCCCCATCCATACTCATGCAGAAAGCGCCTGGTTCTGGTGAGAGGGCTGGCGGTCCTGGTGGTTGATCTTGATGGCAGTGGGATGTCCGCCATAACCAATCTCCTTATTCGTGCAGAGCGGGGTGCGGGGTCTACGCCCCCGTACCCCGCGAAGTTTACATCTATTTACTATTTACTCGTCGCTAGCCAGCAGAGAATTGATCTCGTTGGCGGGATTGTTCAGCGCCTGGGCTGGCGAGATTTTGCCCAGGATGGCATTCTGGATCTGCGTATGAATGAGCTGCCGGATCTGTGGCCATTGCTGAATGATGGGTGTGATGTAGGTATAGGGAACAAAGGGTGTGAATTTGCTAATGGGATCGCTGACGGTGACTGATTTGCGCGCGCCCGGAGCCAGATAGTAGCCGGACACGTCCTGTCCGACCTGTGAGCCGGTGAGGTAGCGAGCCAGGTTCATCGCCATCTGTAGTTTATCTTTGTCAGCAATATTAGCGACAGAGATAAGGCCGATACCACCGGCAGTGATCGGTTTGCCGATGCTGCCGACTGGCATAGATACGACATTGAAGTTCAGGCCAGCGGATTTGTAGCCGGAGGAGGCGCCGCTTGGCTCGCAATACATCGCGTAGTTCTTTTTCTGTGAGAAGCCGCTGGTGATATCGGCGAGCGCCTGAGTGCCAAAGTCGGGTGGTGTGACCTTATATTTGAGGGCCAGGTCAACCAGCTTTTGCAGGCCATTAATGCCTTCCTGGCTGTTGAAGGTATACTTCTTATTATCCGGGCTGAGTGGTGAGCCGCCTTCGCCTAGAATAATGGGCCAGGAGTTGACGACGCCCGGATCGATGAGAGCGGTGAAGCCATAGACTTTGGTGCCATCCTTGCGGGTAAAGGTAAGTTTCTGGGCGATCTCGACAAACTCGTCGTAGGTCCAGTTATCCTTCGGGGGATCGACGCCGCGCTCTTTAAAGATATCCAGGTTGAGATACATACCGACTGGCGGGACCCAGAGCGGCCAGGAATAGGATTTGCCGTTGAATTTTACGGAGTCCAGCAGTTTGGGGAAAATATCCGCTTTGTCGTCCGCAGTCAGAAAGTCGTCGATAGGGGCAACGTTGCCCGATTTAGCCAGCAGGGGCAAGATGTCAGAGGGAAGGCGGAACACATCAACCTGGCCGCCGCCGCCCTGGACAGCCTGAGTGATCTTGGTAAAGCCGGCCTGATCTCCGGTATAACCGGTGACCGAGATGTCCACATTAGAATTTTTGGCTTTAAAAGCGGCCACGGCAGCGTCGGTGAGTTTCCCGGTTTGATTGCTGCCTTTGGGCTGATAGCCCAGGACCCAGTACTGGAGTTTCTGGGGTCCGGGCGTTGCGCCCCCGCCGCCTCCGCAGGCCGCTAACAGGCTCCCGAGAAGGCTAGCCCCCAGGACAGTTTTACTGCCCTCGACGAGGACCTGTCTGCGTGTGATCGAGCTCTCCATGTCCTTACTCCTTGTTTTCCTTATATAGTGAATGGGGTTGGCATGCACCATTGCACACCGATCGGGGAGTGAAAGGGATAATACGGCGTGAGAAAGTGCGTTTGCACGCAATGTCGATTCGACATTTTATACACTTCCAAACAAATTAAATAAAAAAGAAGGTCAATATAGTCTATATGTTGTATAGACTACTCGCGTTACCTAATGGTGCCATACTTCTTATCTCTTGTCAAGGTTGTAGAGTTAACCTGGAATTATCCCTACGGAATAGGGGAAAGAGACGCATTTGTGCAGAAGTTACCTGATTCAGTATGCGTTATATAGTAAATCGTGTTTTTGTCGTCAAGCTCTGTTGTATAATTACAGGAAAAGCAGATCGTGAGAGAAACAGGGGGAGAGATGCGTCATCTTAACCTGCACCAGCTTGCCACCTTCCAGGTTGTCGCGAAGCACTGTAGCTATGTACGTGCAGCCGAAGAGCTACACTTCAGCCAGCCTGCTGTGTCCGCACAAATTCGCCAGCTTGAGGAGTCATTAGGCGTCAAATTATTTGACAAGATTGGACGCAAAACCCACCTGACCCAGGCTGGCGAGGAGTTGTATCTTTACAGCCAGAAAATTTTCTCCTTGATCGACGAGGCAATGGAGACCATGGAATCGCTGCGCAGCCCGCATTATGGTCGTTTGAGCGTTGGCGCGGACACGACGGTAGGGACATATGTTGTGCCGAAGCTACTGGGAAAGTTTCACCAGATGTATCCTGATGTCGAGATTACGCTTGAGGTCGTTAATCGTGTGTACTTGCTGGATGCGCTGGTGAATAATCGTATTGACATGGTGATTATGGGCAAAATACCCAACGAGGTGCCTGTTTTTGTGGCTCCATTCGCGCCCAATGAGCTGGTGCTAGTCGCGCCGCCGACGCACCGCCTGGCCGGAGTAGTGAAAGTGCCTTTTGCTGAGCTGGCGCGTGAGCATTTTCTGCTGCGCGAGATGGGTTCTGGCACGCGGGCCGCACTGGAGGATGCTTTTCAGGAGGCTGGTCTGCCTTTGCAGGTCAGTATGCAAGTGGGAAACAATAGTGCGATTAAGCAGGGCGTGGCGGCTGGTCTGGGTATTGCGCTGATCTCGCGTGTGGCCATTGATATGGAGTTGGAGACGAAGCGGCTGGTGATTCTTGATGTGGAGGGATTTCCGATTATGCGCCAGTGGCGGATGGTACATCTTAAGGATAAGAATCTTTCGGCGACGGCGCGTGCGTTTAAGCATTTTTTGTTACAGCATACGAATCATTTGACGGTGCATTAGTTGTTCATTATGCGAGAAAGGTGAGCCTGCATGGATGAGCTCAGTGTTGAGAGGAGATTGCTTGTCGAAGAGGTCAGGCGATTTGTGGACAGAGAAGTATTGCCGGTGGCGCATGACCTGGAGCAGGGTGACAGGTATCCAATGGAACTGGTTCATAAGCTGCGGCACATGGGAATATTTAGCGCGACGATTCCAGAGGAGTATGGTGGTCTGGGCTGTGATTTTGTCACTTACGTGCAGCTAGTAGAGGAGCTTTCGCGCGGCTGGATGAGCCTGAGTGGCATTGTCAATACGCACGTACTGGTCGCCGCGATGATTAACGCGGCAGGAACCCAGGAGCAGCGGCGGCGTTTTCTGCCGGTGATGGCCGAAGGCGAACGGCGCGGTGGTCTCTGTCTCTCCGAAGCCGACGCCGGCAGCGATGTGCAGGCCATCTCCATGACGGCCACGCGCCAGGGTGATGACTATCTGCTCAATGGGACCAAGCTCTGGGTGACCAACGGTGTGCATGGTAGTATTTTCGCGGTGCTGGCACGTACTGATGGGCAGGCACAGCCGGCCTATAAAGGTATGAGTATTTTTCTGGTTGAGAAGGGGACAGCCGGGCTGAGCGTCGGGCGTACATTTGATAAGCTAGGGTATAAAGGTGTTGACACGGCGGAGCTCATTTTTGAGCGGGTGCGCGTGCCGGCAGCCAATCTGCTTGGCGAGCGCGAAGGTGAGGGTTTCAAGCAAGCGATGGCTGGACTGGAAGTGGGGCGTATCAATGTCGCCGCGCGGGCTACCGGAGTGGCCCAGGCCGCCTTTAATGACGCCATTCGCTACGCCCAGCAGCGCTTCACCTTTGGCAAGCCGATCGCCGAACACCAGGCAATCCAGCTCAAGCTTGCCACAATGGCCACGCGTATCGAGGCCGCGCGGTTATTAACGCAGAAAGCAGCGGCGAAGAAGGATCGCGGCGAGCGCAGCGACCTGGAGGCCGGAATGGCCAAGTTCTTTGCCTCGGAGATGTGCCAGGAAGTAGTGCTGGAGGCCATGCGTATTCATGGCGGCTTCGGCTATACCAAAGAGTTCAATGTCGAGCGCTATTATCGAGATGCTCCTTTTATGCTGGTTGGAGAGGGTACCAGCGAGATACAATCGTTAATCATTGCTCGCCAGTTATTGCAGCAATATAAAATACAATAATAAGGATATATCAGGGAGGGTACGATGCAATTCGGACGCGTTTTTGAGGAGTTTGAGATTGGCGATATCTATAAGCACTGGCCCGGGCGGACCATTACCGAATACGACGACACGCTTTTCTGTATGCTCACCATGAATCATCAGCCTCTGCATATCGACGCCAACTACGCGGAGGAGACGCAGTATAAGCAGCGGCTAGTGGTGGGGACACTGGTATTTAGTATCGCGCTGGGCATGAGCGTGCCGGATGTGAGCGGGAAGGCGCTTGCGAACCTCGAATTTGAGGAGGTCAAGCACGTTGCCCCCACGTTTCATGGTGATACGATCTATGCCGAGACGAAGGTGCTGGACAAGCGACTATCGAGAAGCCGGGGCGATCGAGGTATTGTCACGGTAGAGACTATTGCCTACAACCAGCGCGGCGAGACGGTGCTCTCTTTCAAGCGGCGTGTGATGGTGCCAACGCGCGAAAGTGATCGGGAGCAACAGCAGGCGCGGGAGAAGAAGATGAGCCGGCGCCGCAAAGGTACTCAGTTATAGATGAGCCAGGAAGGAAAAGGAAAAGGACCAGTATATTATGCCAAGTGAAAACATGATCCCGCCCAGAGCGCAGATGGTCATGGCGCGTGATTTCGTTGTACGTCGTTCCGAGTTGACTGTGCCGGGACACAGTTTGAAGATGATGGCGAAAGCTGCCGCCAGCAACGCCGACCAGGTAATGTTTGATCTGGAAGATGCCTGCGCAGTCTCGCAAAAGGTTGAGGCACGAAAAACCGTGATCGAGGCCTTCAAAACGCTGAGCTTTGGGCATAAAATTCGGGCCTTTCGTCCTAATAATATCAGAACGCGTTTCTTCTATCGTGACCTCATTGACGTGGTAGAGGCCGCCGGGGCACAGATCGACGTAGTGGTGCTGCCCAAGTGCTATGGTCCAGAGGATGTGCTCTTTGTGGACCGGCTGCTGGCGCAGATTGAGGAGAATATGGGATTTGAGGTCGGGCGCATCAAGATCGAAGTGTTGATCGAATCGGCCGACGCGGTACTGCATGCCGAGCAGATCGCCAAATGTTCGCCACGCGTGGGCGGTTTGATTTTTGGGCTGGTGGACTTTGCCGGAGATATTGGCGCGCAGGAGCTAGGGGAGGAGCAGTTTTTCTACTACAACTACGCCAAGGCCAAATGTATTACTGCGGCCAGAGCAGCGGGTGTTACCGTTGTTGACGGCGTGACGCTGGCAATTCGCGATAACGAGGCGTGCCGTCGCGATTCCCGTATGGCGGCGCGTATGGGTTTTGATGGCAAGTGGGCTATTCATCCGGCGCAGATTGATATCATCCACGAGGTTTTCACGCCGACAGCGGAAGAGATTGCGAAGGCGCAGCACATTATTGACGAGTACGAGAAGGCTGACGTGCAGGGTGGTCTGGGCGCGATCGTTATTGATGACCAGATGATTGACGCAGCCGTGCTGCGCGTTGAGTGG
>JAFMRP010000130.1:6952-9134 GCA_017354095.1 Ktedonobacteraceae bacterium | reverse complement strand
AGGTGGTGTTGCTGGCATTGAGAAGCACGCCGAGGGCATTGGTGTCCAAGTCGCTTGCCCACACAGCCGTGAGAGGATACGCTCTAGAATGACACTACCCATATAGCTATTCCGTGCAAGATCTCCGTATACTTAAATGAATGTGACGTCTCTGTTTCATTAGGACAACGACCAAAGAGAGAAATGAAGAACGAATGACCAGCAGGCGTAAATAACACACGCCGAAGTCCAAATCTACCGGATTGCAGCAGAATACATCAAGGGTAGTATCTTATTCGGAGCAATGTATGGCGGGAGATATTGGGAGAAGAAGGGAGCAGGACCATGCTGAGAACAGCAATCTCCGGCTTCCAGACCTCGAGCAACCAACAGGTTCTCGTGATCTGGAAAAGTAGAAGTGGGAAGCCCAAGCTGTATCGCATAGCTGGTGATCACCTGAATGGCTCTCCGCAGTTCGCCTCTGTCATCCCCGTTGCCAGACCCGCCAAACGTGCCGAGAAATTGATGCGTATGCGCCTGGAGGATCACTGTCCGGGAGCGAACAACCTCTCCCCGCTTGCGGCCCTGATAGCCCGGCGCACACACCTGATCAAAGCGACGATGAGGAGCAGGCAGCGCTTCCAGTTGCGGCAGCGCCCGCTGGCGGGCCGCTTGTCGTGTTCCATCCACATCGACGACGCTCCACTGTGCGCCTCGCCGATCAAAGAGACCACTGGGAGAAGCAAACGGGGTGCGAGCCAGCAGATCCTTGTGAAAGAGCGTCCGCAAGGCTTCCACTGTAGGCTGATCAAGGGCGGCAAGAAAGCGGGACAGGGTTGAACGATGGGGCAATTGGTTGCGACCAAAGAGGGCCATGAACGGCTCGGCAAAGGGAGCGAGCCGTTCGTAAAAAGCCTTGAGCGTGGGTTCGGAGCTGACCGCATAGCCGATGAGCACGACCACGAAATCGATGGTGTCGTAGGTGCCAAAGCGGGCGCGGGTGAAACGCACCTGCTCCTGGATGGTTTTCAGGATGCCTTCATGGATGAGCACCTGAGCAAAGGCCGCCACTTCTGCCAGAAAGGTCGGAGTCGAAGGCGAGGGTTCCGGGGTAATCTGGATCGTGACTGAGGATTGGGCCATACGATGAGTGTGTCCTCCTTCGCTGAAAGAAGAGAGAGCCTGGCGAGAATCAACAGATTTGAGCGATCAGCGCGCCCGCAGTCTGTTAAGAAGCCTCCAGAGGGAGTGCATCGAGGAGGACGAAGAGGCTCACACACGGCACGTTGGCACGGTTCTGCCAGTGGTGATTGGCACCACGGCACACCACGGTATCGCCAGCTTTCAGCAGAACCTCATCTGTATCCGTCAGCAGCCAGATTTCTCCCTCTAGGATGATGTTGTAATCGAGGGTAGTGGTCCGGTGCATCCCTGGATGCCGCTCACGGTTGGTAAAATGCGCTTCCGATTGAGCGCCTCCAGCAGTCTTCATGTCCTGGGCAAGCGCCCCAGCCCCGATCTCATTTTCCGGGGGAAAGAGAGCGAAACCAAAGACCGTGCCGTCTGGGCCCGGCATAGTCTGGAATGGGATGTTCGCCTGATCAGTGTCACCAGCATTGTTGACTGGCATCTCCAGGCCCACGAGATACGCAATGAGTTGCAACCAATCGAGCGGCCTGAGGGACACGAGCGGTTTGAGGCTGGAGAAAAAAGGGCTGTGTTGCAAAAATCCAAAAAGGAACAGAAAGAACGGAGCTTCGCTGCCCTTCCGCTCTGTTTAGAGAGTCACTCCGAACAGTTCTGCAAGAAACGCTGCCTGCCTCAAGCTATCTCCTTTCCTCACTCCTTGCATCTGTCCTTTCCTCAACATATGTCTCGCTTCGTATCCCTGCAAGGTTCGCCAGGCCGTTTTGTACGAGAAGAAGCCCAGGCCTGGTTTGATCAGGCGTTTGATGAAGCGGTGGTCTTGTTCGATCAGATTATTCAGATACTTGCTTTGCTGCAGTTCACACGAGGCGACCAGGGTTCGAGCAGCTTTCAACTCATCAAGGGCCTTGGGAGAGGCAGCGTTTTTATCGACCGTGATAACGCGCGGAAGCACCGTGCGGGAAGCGCCGAGCGCTTTCGCGAAAAAACGCTTCGCGGCCTGGGTATCGCGGGTGGGGCTCAGCAAGAACTCCAGGGGGTTCCCTTGGGAGTCGAC
>JAFMRP010000130.1:0-6942 GCA_017354095.1 Ktedonobacteraceae bacterium | reverse complement strand
CTGCGCGGTAGAGGTCCATCCAGACGCCTTTCACCTTCACGTAGGTCTCGTCGACCCGCCAGGAGTCGTTTGTGGCTTTGAGGAAAGGACGACACCGCTTCTCAAGCTCAGGGGCGTAGCTCTGCACCCAACGATAGATCCTCGTATGGTCTACCAAGAGTCCCCGTTCTTGCATGAGTTCTTCTCCGTCCCGAGAGCTGAGCGCGTACCGCAAATACCATCTGACACAGACCAGGATGATTTCGGCCTCAAAATGGCGCCATGTGAAGGGGTGCTGCTCTGACATGGGGACTCTCTTGTGTTCCCATTCTGACCGATCAGCTTCCTTTTTGCAACACAGCCCTCAAAGGTTTGATTCGTCATCGCTATGAACTGGTGCGGGAAGCCACTCAACGCAAGAACAAGCTCATTGCCATCTGTGATGAGCTTTTCCCAGAGTTCACTCAAATCCTCAAAGATCCGACTCTTCCAACTGCACTCGCTCTCCGCGAACGCTTCCCAACTCCAGCAGCTTTGGCCACGGCTTCTCTCTCTGCTCTGCAGGAGGTACGGGGAAGGCCCGAATACTCTCAGATGCAAATTGCTTGAACTTCAGCGTCTAGCCGCTTCCAGCATTGGAGCCAAAGATATGCTGCGTCAGCGAGGGTTGCTGATCGAACAAACCCAGCTTATTCGTGAACTTCGTCTCTTGCAGGAACATATGGCCCAGTTAGAGACGGAGATTACTGTCATCCTTGAACATTCACGGGAAGGACAAATCGTACAATCGCCTGGGATTGGTCCGGTCCAAACGGCGACGATCCTGGCGGCTATTGGCACTATTGAGAATTTTCCCAATGCAGGCAGCCTCAAATCGTATTGCGGCTGGTCTCCCACCGTGAAACAATCTGGTTCAACATTGGATTCGGCCAAGCAAACGCACGGAGGCACTCGCACGATGAAGCAAATGATGTATCTCATTGTCACTGGACTGATTGCTCGTGATACAGAGTGGGCCAAGCTCTACGAGCGGCTCGTTCAAGCCAAATGTCCGGTGAATCCACGCACTGGCGAGCGGACAGGAAAGATCCGTATTATTGGTCGAGTCGCTGGTCAGCTCATTGAGACGACGTATGCGTTGCTCAAAACAGATGCCGAGGTCCTTGAGCAAGGTTCCCCCAGGCAAGGAGCCGCCAGCACCCCCTTCTGTATGATAGAGAGAAGCATCGTCGCCATCGAGAGGGCCACTATGAGCCGTTGAAGATTTCAGCTCGACGATATGCATTGACGTTACTTCCGAATCCATCAGAATGATTCCATATGTCTGAGGTGTCTTGGCCACTCACAGGCAAATCTTGGGGAGCGCGTGTGTAATAACTATGAACATGAGCTGAAGCCTCTGCGCATGAGGGACAGATTCCCATCGAGATAACGGAGCGAGCCGCGATCATGAGCAAATCTTCGCTGGAGGTAATGTGCTGAATCTCACATCCAGCCAGGGTGAACCGTAACATATTGGGGCAAATGAACCTCATAGATGATGATGATGGGATATTTTCCCCTCCATCAGAATCTACGATTACGGGTTGGAAACTCAGCACGCAAAGTGCGGAAGAATCAACAATCGGCATGGTGTCCCAAGGTCGCCAAGGCTGTTCACCACCTATTGACCTGTCTGACTATCTACCTCGGCCAGTTTGGCAAGCACCCCTCATAACGTGGAGTGTCAGCTGTTGTTGTCATAGTTTTCCTCCATCTGATAATACGTTTCTATCTTTTGGGCAATATGGATGCGCTTGCGCCATTTGTTCGCGGTGCTCGTGCTGATGGTTAAGACCGTGGCGATGTCGCGGTCAGATGCCTCTGGATGGACTGCGAGATAGGCGCGTAGCCGTTCCCCGTTGTTCGCCCTCTGCGTGGTGCTGTTCGCCCTGTGTTCGTCGTCCTGAGTGGTTCGTGTTTGCTCGCCCGGCGTTCGCCCTGTGGCGTGGCTCGGTGTCTTTTCGGTTACCGTGACTGGGGCCAGGGCGGCGCGTAACGTGTTGACCAGTTCAGGGGATAATGACGAACCCGGCTGGTGTGATGGTCTATCTGTGGCAACATGAGGGTGGAGTACGGGCGAACGATGCTACTTGCTCGGTTGTGGTATCGGTGAGGAATTGTACTGTGCGCGTGGGCTGCAGGTGCCGATGCAAGTCGTTGCATCGCAACTGGAATATGACCTGGCGAACACGAATCCACGTGAGTTAAAGGCCTCCTGAACTGTTCATGTATTCCCTCCTCAGTGTATTGAGTGCTACATTCCCTAAAAACGTGTAAATCCTAACATTATCAGGTTCTTACACCATCTTGGTGAAGCA
Organism: Ktedonobacteraceae bacterium; assembly: GCA_017354095.1. Classification (GTDB taxonomy): domain Bacteria; phylum Chloroflexota; class Ktedonobacteria; order Ktedonobacterales; family Ktedonobacteraceae; genus Bu33. Next base: position 4,603 of record JAFMRP010000130.1, on the reverse strand, counting down.
TGAGCTTATTTTCTTCACCTTTTTTCTTTTTCAAGCTCAGACTCGATGGCTTCGAGGTTTTGTTGGAATTCCTCAATGTGCGTTGCGTCATTTGTTGATGGGCTTCTAAGAAGGTGCATCGCACGGCAGTGGCGCTGTCCCCTCGCCGCCGCAAGGTGGCGAACTCCTCCACGTAATGAATCGGCATTCCTGCGGCCCGCAATCGTGTCAGAAACTCGATCCAGACAAGATCCTTGACTACATAGCGACGGTGCCGCTTGCCGCACGGCCAAGTAAGCCGATCCTTGCATATCTGTCCTATGACGATGAAAGAGGAAAGATTGCCGACATGGCAAATAACAGGTTCTGGATGCCTACTCTCCATAGCCTCAGCCAGTCGCTGCTTCTTATCTGACTCTTGAGGATTTAGTTCAAACAACCAAATCATCAGGAACTCACGGTATTTTGGCTACCTTCTGCGCAACAAGAATGCAACAGGTTGAGCATATAGTGAACAAGAAGCAGCGCCATTAAGCCCACTAATTACGCAATGAGGCGGGTTTTAGCGCGTGTGCAGCCAGTGCTCAAGCTGGCTCAACGCCTGTTCAGCACGCGAAGGCATGATCGTCGCCCACAAGCTGGCCCCCTCCACCAGGGAGATGATCGCCGAAGCCGTGGTGGAGGGATCAAGATCGGGTGGCCAGTTCTGCTGCTCTACTCCTGCTTGAAGGAGACCGACAAGCCTCTCATGCCAGAGGGTTTCCTGCTCGACGAGGAAGTGCAACACCGGGTCGCGCTGCGCGCGCAAATTGATTTCTGTCAGAACTACAAAGAGGGCCGATTCCTCTTGCATCAGCCGATGAAGACGGGTCAGGTGCTCATGTAATTGCTCAGCAGGGGTTCCGCTGAGATTGGTAAAGGCCAGACTGAGACGCGCGATCACCGAGTCCACGACCGCTTGGATCAAGAGCTCTTTCGTCGGAAAATAATGATGCAACGTTGCTCCATTCATCCCCACCAGGGCGGCGACCTCGCGCACCCGCAATCCCTCGAATCCCTTGTGGGCAATGGTGTGATAGGCTGCCCTGATCAGATCCTGACGACGGTCCGACTTCACCGGAAATGGGGTCTGATTCTGTTGGAGAGCCATCGTGCTCTGCTCCTTCCTGCTGCTTCGCCCATCTGGCGCGGATAGATCAAACAACTGTTTGATCTATCCTATCATACCCTTCTCACTTTTCACAAGAGTCCTGGAGTCAAACAAACAGTTGTTTGACATGCAGGTCATTTCATGCTACTATTCAAACAACTGTTTGTTTGATCTGTCTGGTTCACACCAAGGACCTTCGCTTCAAGAGGGTCTCAGACAAGAACAGAATAGGAGCTGAACCATGTCTTCTTCACGCTTGCACATCATCGTGATTGGCGGCGGCATCGGGGGTCTGTGCCTGGCCCAAGGACTCAAAGCAGCAGGCATCAGTGTTACGGTGTATGAGCGCAATCCCTCCACCGTCTGGCCGGAGGGCTATCGCATCCATATCAATCCGGTCGGCAGTCAGGCCCTTCATGCCTGCCTGTCCCCTGTTCTCTGGGAGGCCTTCATCGCCAGTGCTGGCAAGCCGCCAGCCGGTCTCGGGTTTTTGACCGAACAATTAGAGGATTTGCTGGTGATTGCAGAGGAGTTCATGCTGAGGAGAACCAGCCGTGCTTTCGACGCACACTATCCGGTGAGCCGGATTGCCTTACGCCACTTGCTGCTCGCAGGGCTGGAGGAGATCGTCTGCTTCGAGAAGACCTTCGAACGCTACGAACAGACTCCCGATGGGAAGGTCACGGCGTTCTTTGCCGATGGCACCCAAGCAAGAGGAGATGTGCTGGTGGCGGCTGACGGGGCCAACTCCCGCGTCCGCCAGCACTACTTACCCCAGGCTCCTCGCGTGGAGACCGGGGTTGTCGGAGTGGGAGGAAGGCTTCTGCTGACCGAGCAGACCAGAGCCTGGCTCCCGCAGCAACTGACTCTGAGGATGAATCTCATCATGGCGCTTGATCCGTACTGTCTGTTCACAGCCCCCTTTGACCGCACCCATACGTCTGCCGAAGCACAGGGTCTCGTCCGCGAGCGGGCGAAGGCAGCCAGACTCAACCCGGATCTGCTGGTTGACGAGACCCAGGACTACTTGCTATGGGGCTTCTTCACGCACCGGCAGTCATACCCGGTCGATCTGCAGCCCCTTGACGAACCGGGGCGGCTAGCGGTCGTCGGCCAGATGACGGAGCGGTGGCACCCAGTTCTGCGTCGGATCTTTGCGGAAGCGGATCCTGGAAGCATCTCGCTGAATCCACTCAAGACCTCTACGCTGATTGCTCCCTGGGAAGGCACCAACGTGACGCTCATGGGAGATGCGATCCACAATATGCCTCCCGTCGGAGGCCTGGGAGGAAACATGGCGCTGCGCGACGCCGCCTCACTGGTACAGGTGCTGATCGCCGTCCAGAGCGGCACCATGCCGTTGCTGTCTGCGATCAGCACCTATGAAGCTGAGATGAGAACCTCTGGCTTCGCAGCCGTACGAGCTGCCCTAGGATATATGCAGCAAGCGATTACGACGAATCGCTTCGCGCGCGTCGGCTCCAGAGCGTGGTTTCGACTCTGCCGTGCGATGCCTGCCTGCAAGCAGATGGTGGAGGATCGTTGGGCACAACCCATGCGGAGCCAGCCTGACAAAGCAATCCAATGAGTGCATCAAGCGCCTTCCAGCTCTCTTACGGATTAGAAAAGAAGAGCAGGCTGGCGGCTTCGCACGGCACGGAGGAAAGGAGGAATGATCATGCCAATCATGGCGCGAGCCGTCCAGCGTCAGATACCTCACACGCGGCGGGCGGCCAGGAGAGAGCTTGTCCAGTCTGTGCAAGAAGGAATGACCACACGAGAAGCACAGAGACGCTGCCCTGTGCGGATGCATCGTACGACGGTCTATCGACTCCTCAAGCGGGTCGAGCGCGAAGGCGAGCAGGTCTTGGCTGAGCGGCGACATGGACACCCGGTCAAACTGCGTGGAGAGGTGCTCACCTGGCTGCTGGACTATTGCCAGAGCCACGCGTCTGTTGCCAGCTCGGAACTCCAACTTCTCATCGCTGAACGGTTCAGCCTTTCCGTGAGTGTCAGTCAACTCAACCGTGTTCGTGCCACTCACGGCGTGTGTCGTGCGCCCCTACCGCGAGAAAAAAACGTCCAAAACGGGCCTGGTGCTTCCCTCCCCATGAACAGGCCGGAGGCTTGCTGCTCTTGGCAGCAGCCACCGAGACCAGCCTGCTCACGCAGTTGGAACAGGCGCTGCCATCTCCTCCAAATCCGGGGTGTCTTCCTCTCGCAGGCAGTCCAGCAGTGCGCCGCCGTCTGGTACTCACGCTCCTGTTTCTGGGAGCGGTTGGTTTCCAACGCACGTGGGATCTGCGCGGCTATACCGCCGATGGTCTGGCACTGCTTACCGGACGGACGCACGCCTATGGCTATCGGTCTACCGAAGCGTTTTTGTCACAAGTGGCCCGTGCTGATAGTGCTGAACGTTTTACCAATATGCTCGCCTGCTGGAGCACGCACCTCTGGCATCCGAGGGAAACAGCAGCAGAAGCTGAACACCCGCACCATCTTCAGGTGCTGACCTGTTATATCGATGGGCACCGCAAACCGGTCTATAGTGACATGCTGCTCCCTCGTGGACTCGTTGGGCGCCTCGGTGTCATCTTGGGATGCCGAGCATTGCTGTTATTACACGATGTCCAGGGGCATCCCTTGTATGTAACCACCTATCGGGGCGACCAGCATCTCACCACGAGTACCCCTGCGTTCCTGGAACGTTATGAACAACAGGTGCAGACGAGCCACGTCGCACGGATGATTGTGGATCGGGAGGGCATGGCGACCGAATTCCTGGCGCGGTTGCACGCGGAAGGTCGCATTGTGGTCACGATCTTGCAGACCAATCAGTATCGCGATCTGTCTTCGTTCTCCGAGGTGGGTCCCTTTGGGCCGCTCAGCACGGACGCCCACGGACAGGTCAACCGGGAAGTGGCTCCAGCGCGCATTACCTTACCCCGCGAGGAGCATCCGGACGAACCGCTGTGTTTACAGGTAGCGCTCATCCGTGACCTGCGCCGAAAAGTCGAGGCCCGGCCCGACCCAGAGGAGGCCGTGTATCCGCGACGGTGGGACGGCGACCTGTCCCTGGATGAGCAAGCCTGGTGGCGCGACGAGTGGCAGGCGACGGCGGCCCCAGCTAAAGAAACCACAGCCAAGTTGATTCCCATTGTGAGGTTCTTGCTCATCTATCTTCCGTGCAGGGAAATGTGGTAGAATAGGAGAAACCCCCTTTGACCAGTATCACCAGTTTTTCAAAAAAGAGTCTCTGTTTCCCATTGCCTTATTCCCTGATCTCCCTGGCTGCTCCGTAGAGCAAGTGAGCAGCACTCAGGAAACGATCAACATCACTATCAGCTCGACACAAGAAGGGGCTACCTGCCCTGACTGCGATGCGTTCTCATCGCGCGTTCACCGTACGTATACCCGTTCGTCCAAGGCGCTGCCTTCGGGTGGCCGACCAGTTCGCCTTCTGCTCCAGGTGCG
>JAFMRP010000791.1 GCA_017354095.1 Ktedonobacteraceae bacterium | reverse complement strand
AGATGTAGCCCCACCGGGCAAGAAAGAAAAGAGCGTGAGGAGTGGAGCGATGAGAAGCCAGGCAGGCATATGTCGTGGAGACCATGGAAAGCGAGCGGGGAGATGCTGTCCTTGCTGCATCGTGTATAATCCTCCTAAAAAATATGAAAGAGTGGATGAGAAGATGGCTCCGTGCTCAGCAAGCCCTCCCTACCTGTCCCCATTTCTCCTCAGAAGTATATCACAGCGGAAGCTTCCTGACCAGCTTAACCCTCTCAGAGAGCCGCAGAGACGGATGGGATCATGATATAATGTTGTTCTGTAGAGCATTCGTTTTGATCTGAGAGGTTTGGGCATGACATTTTTTGATCTCCCCTTAGATGAGCTATCACATTATTTACCACCGCGTCGCGAGCCTGCGGACTTTGACACTTTCTGGCAAGAGACGCTCAACGCTGTACGCCAGTTTCCGCTGGAAGCTCGCTTTGAGCCGATTGAGTATGGTCTGCGCACCGTTGAAAGTTTTGATGTGACTTTTCACGGGTACGGCGGTCAGCCCGTCAAGGGATGGCTGCTCCTGCCGGCCCAACGGAGCGGGCCGTTGCCCTGTGTGGTGGAATATATCGGGTATGGTGGCGGCAGGGGTTTTCCTTTCGAGTGGCTCACATGGAGTAGCGCGGGTTTTGCGCATCTCATCATGGATACGCGCGGCCAGGGCAGCACCTGGCGCAAGGGCGATACGCCCGATAGCGAACCGGATGGCGCCAACCCGCAGGTTCCGGGCTTTATGACTCGTGGTATTCTCGATCCTCGCACCTACTATTATCGCCGTGTGTTCTCCGATGCCGTGCGCGCCGTCGAGGCTGCCAGGGCGCATGCTGCCATCGATCCCGAGCGGATCGCGGTCAGTGGGGGAAGCCAGGGCGGTGGGATTACTCTCGCGGTGAGTGGCCTTGATGCCAGCGTTCAGGCGGCACTGCCGGATGTACCCTTTCTCTGCCACTATCAGCGAGCAACCCAGATTACCGATAACTTCCCTTACCAGGAAATTGTCAAGTACTGCCAGATCCATCGCGACAAAAATGAAACAGTATTTGATACTCTTGCGTATTTTGATGGTGTCAACTTTGCCGCACGTGCCCAGGCGCGCGCACTCTTTTCCGTTGCTTTGATGGACCAGACCTGTCCTCCCTCGACCGTCTTTGCTGCTTACAACCACTATGCGGGCCCGAAAGAGATCAAGGTCTGGCCCTATAATCATCACGAGGGCGGCGAAAGCTATCAGACGGTCGAAAAGATGCAATTTTTCAGGGAACTCTGGGGCTAACGCTCACATCGTGTTACGGGTTCTTCTCGGGGTGAACGACGAGATCTGAGGGAAGATGAGTGGCCGCTGCATTCGCAGCAGCGATGTCGCTCTCTTCTCCTGTCAGAATGCTCTGAAACAGTTGGGTGGCGTCAGTCCTGGGTTCTTCTGTCCAGTCGTCCCTGAAGCACACGCTGCGAGCGCACTCGATCAGATCTTGCACGACCCGTTCCCAGAGGTAGTAGGTGAGCGCCGTCCAATCGATCTCCGCCTGCCCGTAGCCCTCAAAAAACGCGGCGGCATGTGGCTCCCTGACATAGATGAAATCGCGCTCTTTGGGAGCCAGCATCACCTCATCCCAATCGATCACAAACACGTGGCCAGCTTGATCGCGAAGCAGATTGGCCGGATGCAGATCCGCATGGCAGACAACGTATGGCAGGGCTTGCCTTTGGAGCTCTCCGCCCAGCTTTTCCAGGGAGGCCACCGCCGTATGAATCGTGGACTGATGCTCCATCCACAGGGAGCGAAGAGTACGCTCGGCGGCGCTGTCGCGGAATCGCGCGTGCTCCTGCTGGGGCTCGAAGCTACGTATCCACTGAGCGTACCCGGTTGGATCAAAGGTTTCCTTGTGCAGGGGCTCAAAACCGGAAGGTGGCAGCGTCACCTGATGGATCTGTCTAAGGGTTGTTCCCACTTCCTTCCACTGCTCGCTGGTCATTCCCGTCCAGCTTGTATCGCCATCGATGAAAGGGTACACGATCATCGTCCAGCCATCCAGGCGGGCCCACAAAGTATGGTTTCTGGTAGGAAAAGGAGCCACGACCGACGTGATTCCCTGATCGTTGAGATAGCGAGGAACAAGGAAGCCGGGTTCGTAGAGCGGTCGGGACGTCACTTTGAGCAGATAGGAAGGCCCCTGCTCGCTTCCTACCCGATACACGCCAGCGTTGTAATCCAGGCCCAGTGGAAGAAAATCAAGCGTGGTGGGGGTCAGGCCATACTGATGCTGTAGGCAGGCTCGAAGGTAGTTCTCTGAAATCGCGGGCTGCTCACGCATAAATCTGTTTTTCTATCCTGCTCTTTCTTGCATTACTATGCAGTGATTGTAAAGCAATCGAGAGCAGGAATAAACTCTGGACAGACGGGACCTGCATGATAATTTATATCGTGATCGGGACTACTGCATGGTGGTATCAATCAGATCCAGGCCAAGATCCGCATCAAGGCCGTCTGGATCGTGGAGCTGGTAGTCCTGGTACCAATCATCTGTCGCCTCAGGATGGGGGCCGACCACGCCGACTTTCCCCTGGCCATAGAGCGCGACCATGGCAGCGATCTTATTATTGGTGTAGGTCGCAAGCACGATTACGTCTGGGGTGTTTTCATTCACCAGAAAGTAGGGTCCGTCCTGAAAGTACATAGAACGTGGTTTGTTTCTCCAGTCGACCGTTATGATCGTGTCGTCTTCAGTTGTGACGCTTGCCCCTGGTAGCGTGATGAACTGATCAGTATCACCGGGCAGAAGATCGAAGCCAGGATCCTTGCCGGCCAGGTAGCCTCCCATGCAGAAACCGAGGTAGCGTCCACCTGCTTTGACGAAATTCTGGATGATCTCTACATCGTCGTCCAGCGCGGCCGCTGCAGTCTCTACCGTGCCGTCGCCGCCAGGTTGTGCATACAGTGTCGCGGTCTTGAGCGTGGTTTCCGAGAGCTGGAGGTCCTCGTCCGGGCCGACGTAGCGCACATCAAAATGCCACTTTGAGTTTTGGAGCAGCTGCGCAACTGCTTCCGAACAGCCCTCACAGCCGGCGGGACCACGGTACACCAGCGCCACGGGACGAGTCGCTATACCTGTTGTAGGAGAGGGAGTTTTTGATACACCAGTTGTGGTGCTGAGGGGGGTGTTGTGGTTCCCAGCAATTGGCTGCTCGCCATTTTCATGTTTGCTGAGTGCTGGCAAAACAGCAATGATCATGAGCAAGAACAAACTCAATACGCCAATAATGATCAGCCTTCTTGCTTTCTGAGAGCGCCACCAACGCTGGCTCATATAATCTCCTTTTTTATCAAGAGGCGTTTTTCAAAGAGTTTGCGAACATAATATTTACAAAGATCAATACGAGTTTTATTATAGCACGGTTTGTTTTTTTCTGTACTATTAATGGCTATCTCAGGAAAAAGGGGAGGAAAGAGAGGGGGCGTCCTGGTCCGCGTGGTATAAACCGTTCGCAGGCCGAAAA
>JAFMRP010000790.1 GCA_017354095.1 Ktedonobacteraceae bacterium | reverse complement strand
AACGTAAGGCCATTGGGACGCCGGAACTCTGGTCTGCCAAAGATCACATAGCTCACCGGACGTTCTGGCATCAAGACCTTGTCGACAAGTTGACCGCCACCCTGCAGCAGCAGGAGGTACCGCCGAGCGAGGAAGACGAAGAACAGCTCAACTCGATGGTGTTTGAAAAGCATAAACTTCGCCCCTGGTCAGAGATTCACGTTGAATCTGAGCGGGTCTACGCCGAACTCGTCAAGTTGGCGGAGCAGCTGAGCGAGGAAGATCTGACGCTCCCCAATCGCTTCCCCTCGATTACTGGAGAGCATCCGCTGTATACATCCTTTCTGGGCGGTTGCTACGAGCACGATCAGGAGCATCTCGCGCAGTACTATTCCGACCGTCACGATCTTCCGCGAGCGATTGAGATCCGTGAGAAGTGTATCAGCAGAATCATTCAGGCCGAGATGCCGGCATGGGTGAAAGGATGGTTTCTCTATAATCTGGCCTGCTTTTATGCGCAGCAGAACCAGCTGGAGAAAGCTACCGCTCGCGTACAGGAAGCGGTGTCCCTCGCTCCTGATCTCAAAGAGAAATCTAAGAGTGATCCTGATCTGGCTGCGTTACGCGACCACTAGGTTTGAAACAGTCTGCCAATCGCGATAGCCCGCTCCAGCCGCGCGATTATCGGCGGTGACGGAAGGTGCGGCGCAGGTCGTCAATCCAACCGTCCGGGATTTCCCAGGGGATGAAGTGACCGCCGCGATCGTGAACGGTGACGTTTACATGGTTGTACCAGGATGCCTGGTCGCTGCTCAGAAAATGCTGCACGCGGGTCTCTGTAGAGACCCCGAGCGGGTTCTCATAGCCCACGAACGGGCGCTTCGATGACTGGCCAACGGTCGTGTGCAGGCGTCCACGGATAGCGGTTGGCATTCGCGTACATGCGCATGGAGGTTTCGATGGCATTATTCACCCAGAAAATCATGGCGTGCGTGAGGAGATCGTCTTTCGAGAAGACGTGCTCAACATTGCCATCGTTGTCGCTCCAACTCGCCCATCGTTCAAGAATCCAGGCGAGCATCCCCACGGGAGAGTCGCTGAGTCCGTAGGCGAGGGTAATCGAATCGAGCACATGCACGGCCAGGTGGGCAGCAAAACGACGATCAAGCTCGACGATCCTGGCCCGGATGTGCGGTGGTACATCCTCTGGAATGGGATACCCGCCGCTGAGATCCCAGGCACGGTCCCCATTGAAAAAACTTAACTTGCGGGCAGAGCCAATATGGATCGCGTACAGTTCGCTGGCATATTTATGTCCAAGCTGTCCGGCCACCAGTGCCCCGATATCGCATCCACCAGCCGCGTATTTCTCATAGCCCAGGATGCCTGTCATCAGGGTGTGCCACAGGTCAGCCACCTTCCAGAAATTCATATCCGGGTGGTTGCGCAGAGGCGTTGAGAAGCCAAAACCGGGCAGCGAAGGGACAATGACATCAAATGCGTCTGCCGGGTCGCCACCGAATGCACCAGGGTCTGCAAGCGGATCAATGACCCTGGACCAGTGCCAGAAGGTCCACGGCCAACCATGCGTCAAGATCAATGGAATGGGGTTCGGGCCAACACCAGGTTTACGCATAAAATGTACTGGAACGCCATCGACGTTTATCTGGTAATGTTCGTAGCGGTTGATGGCCGCCTCCGCTTTGCGCCAGTCGTAGGCATTGGGCCAGTAGTCAGCCAGCTCCTCAAGGTAGGTTCGACCAATGCCATAATACCAGTCATCATTGCCAACGCCCAGAGGCCATCTGGTGCGCTTCAGCCGTGTGCGCAGGTCCGAGAGCTGTTCGTCTGGGACATGAATCGGCGTAGGTTGCAGTGGGAACGAGGAGCCAGAAGACGAGGCTCCTTTCTGACTTGCAGGCATAGGTTACTCCTTTTCTCTTGGGGGTTCTGTGGGCTGTTCGGAGCTTTCGGAAGGATGTGGATGCAATGGTAGCTCCGGGGTTCTTTCCAATTCGATCGCATGGGCCAGGGCAGGCACAGCGGCTGCAATGGCCGCGCGTTCTTCTGGGGACAGGCGATCAAGTAAGCTGGCGAGCCGCTCCACACGCGCGGCGCGGCGTGCTTCGACGATCCGTGCTCCGTATGCGGTGAGCTGAACCAGCACCACACGGGCATCGCGGGGATCTGCCCGGCGTTCGACCAGCCCGTCTTCTTCGAGCCGCCTCACCATCTGTGTAATCGCCGGTTGCGTCATCTGTTCGGTTGCCGTCAACTCGGTCAGCCGCATAGGACCTTTGCGAGAGAGCGTATGCAGTACCGAGAGCGTGGTGAAACTCAGCCGCTCCACTGAGGGCAATCGAATAAAGATCGTCGTGAATTCTTCGATAATGGTCGTCAATGCCCTGACATGAAGGTCAGGATCAGGAAAAGGATTTGTCATACGTGATATTATATCACGATTTTATATAAATTTCTTATGAAAATACTCCCTCACCATCCCTCGCGCCCCCGGAAATGTAAGGCCACCCCTTGCGGGTGGCCGGGGACGGCGGGTGGCCGGATCAAACCCTAAAACAGCTTTGTCTGGTAGACTGGCCTGTTACCGCTCAATAGAATATATGGCGCGGCCTGCTCTGGCACGCGAATATTCAAATTTCGTAGGTGGGCCAGATCCGTGATGCGGCCCTTGCGACGAGCCCGGAGCAGGGCATCCGCGCCGATGGGCCCGATACCCGGAACACGCAGTAGCTGCTCGCGTGTAGCCGTCATAATTTCGAGTGGCGCGGCGCGCAGGTGCGTCTCGGCCCACGCCTTCTTGGGGTCCAGATCGAGAGGCATATTGCCGTCCGCCAGCAACGGCAAATCCTCTACCCTCCAACCATAATCGCGCAGCAGAAAACTGGCCTGGTAGAGGCGATGTTCCCGTAGCGGATCGGTCGCGGGCAGGTTCTCAAATGGCGTCTGCACGACCGGGCTAAAACCAGAATAATAAGCGCGCGTCAGGCCCATTTCGCGGTAGAGTAGAGAGCTAAGCGTCAACAATTCCTGGTCAGTATCGCCTGCTGCCCCTACCACAAACTGCGTCACGCTGCCCGCCAGCTTTTCATGGGGATGTTGGCGCCGTATCTCCTCCGCCTGTTTGAGCACCGACAAGAGTTCGCGCTGGAAATCCTTCTTTGGTGCCAGCGTATCTAAACGTTCCTGCGTTGGCCCTTCCAGGTTTACCGAGACACGATCAGCCAGCTGCATCAGCCGGTACATCTGGTCAGGCTCTATGCCCGGCATGGCCTTAAGATGCAGGTATCCGCGATAGCCGTAACGATTGCGGATAATCTCGGCTGTATCGATGATCTTATCTTGCGTTGTGACACTGCCCTTAATAATGCCCGATGATAAAAACATCCCCTGCACCTGCCCGGCCCGTTGCAGCTTATCCAGACCACTTGCCATCTCTTCAGGTGTGAAGGTCATTCGCTTCATCTTGCTGCGACCGGCCCGGAAGGGGCAATAGTAGCAGTTCCTCTCGCAGGCCGTTGTCAGCATTGCC
>JAFMRP010000129.1 GCA_017354095.1 Ktedonobacteraceae bacterium | reverse complement strand
CGGCCACGGGTCCGCCCATTGGCAAACCGCCGGTACCAGGGATACCCTGCATTGAGGGTACGCCAGGCATGCCGGGCATGCCAGCGGGAGCGCTGTTCACGTTGCTTGCGCAGTATGGGCAGAAGGTCCAGCGCAATTCCAGCAGGCGTTCACACTTGGGACAGGGTCGTTTGAGACTATTGCCACAGGAAGGGCAAACCTGGAAGTCTGTTTCGATGCGCGCATGGCAGTTGCTGCACGTCTGGCGCTCGGTCATCTCGGCTAGTAGCGATTCTTCTTCTAGCTGGCGTTCGTAGATCTCGGCTAGAGTCTGGCGGGGCCGCAGGATCATGTAGATAAACAGGCCACCAACGGGGAAGATGGTAACAAGAACGGTGGCCAGCACCTGAGACAGGAAGTCCTGCGTGCGTGCGCGAATATCGCGGAATGTCCAGATCACCAGACTGAGCCAGAAGATAACGAAGAACGCAACCATACAACCTATGGTGGGAGCTACGAGACCCGTCAAGGCATTCATCAAGCCATTCTGACCTGACGAAGGGGTCGACGTAGCCGCGGTGGTCGCCGCAGCCGTAGGCGTAGGAGCAAGAAGGATGCTTAGATCCAGTATACTCACAGGACAGATGCCCCTTTCGGAATAGAGATTAAGTATCGCATTCAGTGTTTAAATGCGCAATAAAGACTGATTTTTTTGGATTACATTTTCAGCAATTACAACGAATCACGACGCACGATGATGACAACATAGGATGAATGGCCCGCCACCTACTGGCAAAGAGGCTAACCACCCCTGGCAGCGCCGCCCAGGCCAATACCCAGAGTTGTCAACGAACTATTAGTGTTAGTATACTACCTCTACTTATACGCACACATACATCTTTCTGTTCCGCAGAAATGTCTACAGGTTCCAGGACTTCTTCTAGCAAGTTTGCCATATCCACCCGGGAAAAGGCAACCCCTGGCCGTATCCGGGCATCGACAGCGCGATCTAATGGGTTATAGAGGCGTATGACAAGCCCCTGACCATCTTCGCTGCGTTTGATGGCACTAACAACCAGCGCGCGCGGTTCCACCTGCACCAGCGAGGCGCTGGCGGGCAGCTGGCCGTCGTGCAGTTCGGCCACAATGGTCTCCGTAGCGGCATAGGTATTGAACGCCTGGGCCTCGCGCACGACCAGCGCCTCCTGCGCCTGCCAGTCGCCCGCGTGGGGTACCAGCGAATAGTCGAACTCATGGCGACCCGGACATTGCGCCTCGGGCGTTTGCTCGGCCGGTCCGGCGTGGCCTTTACGCGTCTGCAAGTCACCGCGCGAGAGCCACTCGACACAGCGCAGTAACGTCAGCGCCAGGGCGGATTCTCCCTCACGCAGGCCAGGACCAGAATCGACCACCTCGTACTCAGGCAGGCCGCGATTGAGAACAGCCAGCCCACTTGTATTAACGCTTAAATCAACAAAACGTTTCTGTGGGAACGTGTTTACGGGCTCTTCCGCCCAGTCAGACACATCTTCGGGCCGTGGTGACCGGGCAGGTCGCTCGCGTATCTCAAAGGCGCCTTCCGCCGCTATACGCTCTACTTTAGCAGGTACAGGAAAGAATACGCGCAGGCGATGATCTTTCACCTTATTATCAATGCTGGTATGTATATCAACGCGTCGCACACCTGGCATTAACGAGATTTCACTGGTAATAGGGCAAATGGCCAGACGCGAAGAGCGCTCGCTGCGACCGGCGGTACAGGAACTGGGCAAGGACCAGCGCCCACTGACGCGCAGGGTCGCGCGAACAGGTCCGGCGTTCAGCAATTCGATTCTGGGCGGCTCCAGAGGGGCGCTGACCAGCACGTCGTTCTCAGGGGGACAATAGGTATAGAGATCGCCCACGTCTCCGCCATCCACAAAACGATTCAGGCCGTTGTAGACCGTCCCCGTCTGTTTATCGGTAACAATTAACGTGGCATCGCTGGCGTCAACCTCAACGCGATAGAACTCATTCTCGATGCTATCGGTATGTGCGATGAGGGTGCTACTACCTGAAGACGCGACAGGAGCGGAAGCAGTGGCACTCTGTACGCCGCGCGGATAGAGCCAGAACGTTTTGTAGCCCCATGAAGGAAGCTCCATCGCGGCAAATTCGATGGTTTCGCGGGCCTGATCGACCAGCGTGACCTCCAGCGTATGGATATCTTCATCCTTCAGCAGGGCCAGCACCTGCTCGCCAGCGGCATTGAGCTCTTCCTCATTGATGAAGACGCGACCGGCGGGAGCCAGCATAAGCTCAATGTAGACGACGCCAGGTTGTGGTGCATGGTGAACCTGGTGGAGAGGCGATTCAGTATAGTTTTCGATGTAAATACGAGAAATCACAAAGCGATCCTCGCTCTGGCCGAGCGCTGACATAATCATGCTGTGCGCCATACTAATCAGCTGGGTAGGCGAGGTAATGCCAGAGAGAGTCACAGCCGTAGCCAGCATATCGCGAGCAACGGGCATAGAGCCGATTTCCTGGCGCCAACGATTGATGACGCGATACGGCATGGATACGCCCTGTTCGTCAACGATGGAGGCATTATGCAGCGAGCCGGGAAGCTGCACCACGCACTGAACGGGTATGGTACGCGGGCCAGGGGCGGGATTGAAAACCACGATGGGCTGCGGCTCCGCGCCCTCGTATGGAGCCGGAAACGGTTCCTGTGTATCGATGTGGGAAGCAATCTGCTGCATCGCCTGGGTTAGCAGGCCTTCGCCAATCTGCTGGCTCTGAGCGAAGCGTACGCGGTTCTCGCGATGAACCTGGTCAATGCTGCAGCCGCAGATGCTATCGTGGGGGTGGTTCTGCAGAAGATAGCGCCACGCCAGCTTGACCAGGCCCGTGGGATAGGCCTCGCCCAGCCGAGCGGCCCAGGCGGTCAGCGGCTCAACCCAGCGCTCTAGCAACTGCTCGGTGGCGGCGTTCTGCTGCTTGATCCACATGCGTGTCGAAAGCACGCCCGGCAGCAGATGCGCGTGCTGGCTGCTGCGCATCTCGCCGTCGAGGACATCGAGCTCCGGGTTCCCGTTGCGTACATACTCGATGTATTCCGGCAGCGTCCCGATGCGGGTACACAGGGAATCGTAGTGCGCGGCTGAGTGCTGGGCGGTCAGGATTTTTTCGTGATGGGGATTGAGGCGCGCGAGGAGGCTATTGGCGGCTTCCAGGGCTGCCGGCAGCCCTGCTTGCGCTTCGAGATGATCAGAGCCATTCATGAGCAGCAGGGTATCGGTCGTCGCTTTCGGCAAAATATTGGCGGCGAGCAGCGTGAGACGCGTGGCAAGCTCTTGCGGGGCAAGAGGCAGCAGACGAGCATTGGAGTAGCCGATGGAATCGGCCAGGAAAACCACCAGCACGCGACTCCCATCGGGAGCCTCCCAGTAGAACTCGCTGTGGCGTGCCTCGTCGTTGCCAATGCCACGCCAGTAGACGGCGCTATCGATGCCACAGCCGCGCAGAATCTGGGGCAACTGCGCGATATGGCCAAAGGTATCGGGCACATAGCCGACACGCATGGGGCTGCCAAAATCGGTCGCACGCTGCACTCCAAACTGAAGGTTGCGGATCAGCGCCTCTCCCCCGACGAGAAACTCGTCGGGCTGCACATACCAGGGGCCAACCAGAATACGTCCGGCGCGAATGTGGTGGCGAAGCCGTGCTTCCTGCTCTGGCCGCACCTCCAGGTAATCGTCCAGCAGGATCATCTGACCATCGAGCAAAAAGTGCGTAAAGCGCTCATCGCGATCCAGAATATCAAGCAGCTGATCCACTGTTTTTACCAGACGAAGACGAAATTGCTGAAATGTTTGATACCATTCGCGGTCCCAATGAGTATGAGGAACGACGATGACGTGCAGTTGATTGGCCATGGTACTCCTTAAGTAAGCATGTCAGGTTCAGGTGCATTTTTTATGGTGGTAAAAGGTATTATATCTAATTCGCAAACAGAGGAGCAAGCGTTCAAGCCCTCTCAAGCCGGAAAGCTTAGCAAATTCTAAGGTAGTTCGCGAGGACAGTACTTTTTTCTCATTCTTTAGCAGCTTTAGAGGTGTTATCATAGCTTGTAGCTAACTGTATTTCTATGTTCCAAAACATCTAGTGGGAGCTTTTTAGATGTCATTAGCAGGGACGCCAGCACCAGCACAAGCGTCAATTTGCGCAAGTGTCGAAAAAGCTCTATTATTTTCCCATGTTTTGTTGTGTGGGAGAGTATTATACACGTTTGAATAGAACGTATGTTCTGGCAGATAAGGAGGTCGCCCATGGCCAGTGGTAGTTACGCGAAGCGGCAGGAACCACAGGAGCCACTCGATTTAGCAACTCGTATTCCCCCACGGGCAACGAGGCAGTTACCAATTACGGAGATCGAGGGCCCGGAAACGGCCACGGGTATCTATCTTCCCCGCACAACACCAATCCCCAGGGCAGTGGAGCCCGCGAGGCCGAAAGCCAGGGGAGGCAAAGGGAAGCAGCAGAAGGTCATTGACGGGCCTCATCCGCTGGCAAAATACAGGCCGTGGATGGCATCATTGATCATTTGCATGGTGATCGCGGTATTGTTTTCGGCGGTCCTGCTCTCTTCCGCGATCATGCAGCGTTCAGACGGTCCCGCGCTGTTGAAATACTTTGGCGGCCAGGTGTATGACGTACAGGTTGGCGGCAAGCAGGCTGGCTCGTGGCAGAGCAATCAGCCCCTGCCCACACAGGTTCCAATTCACCAGGGGCCTTACTCAGTATTGGGCAAGCCCTCGCTGCGAGCGGACTTTATGAACCGGGTGCTGGCGGACTACCATTCGCCGGCTGCGGGCAAGGCGCAGGCGCTGTATGATCTGGGTGCGAAATATGGTATTGACCCGGCCTTCGCGCTGGCGTTTTTTCTGCATGAGAGCACATTTGGAACAGCTGGAGAGGCGCGCAAGACCCTGTCACTGGGAAATCTGCGCTGCATTCCTAACGCCGCCTGTGTTGACCAGGATCGAGGCGGCTATGCATCGTTTCCCACCTGGGAGGCTGGATTTGAGGCCTGGTACAAATTGATTCGCAATTACTACGTGGCGCAGCGCGGCCTGGTGACCGTCGATCAGATCATCCCGGTTTACGCGCCCAATGCCGATAATAACAACGAGCAGGGCTACATCGCGTCATTAAAACACTCTATCGACACATGGAAGGCGGGCCAGCTCAGGCCGTGATCAGGCCCAGTTCCATAGCGCGGCTCAAAGCTTCGGTGCGCCCTGAGACATTGAGCTTCTGGTAAATATTCGCAAGGTGGAAATTGACCGTCCGCTCGCTAACATAGAGGCGGGCGGCAATCTCTTTATTACGCAGCCCGCGTCCCAGCAGGCGCAGCACTTCCAGTTCGCGGGCAGTCAGGGTTTCGTAGGGTGTGGCCCTGCCCTGGCGACCGAAGCGCGAGAGCAGCCGGCTGGCGAGTTGAGGCTGTACCAGCACTTCACCACGCGCCACCGTTCGCACGGCCTCAACCAGTTCTGCCGGCTCGATATCTTTCAACACATAGCCATCAGCCCCGGCACGCAGCGTCTCATAGAGATACTCTTCGCGTTCCTGAGCAGAGAGCAGCAGCACCCTGGTATCGAGATTAAGCTGTTTGATCTGGCGCAGGGCCTCCAGGGTCTGTCCATTGGGCAAGAAGGTATCCATCAAGACCACACGTGGCCCCAGTTCCAGCGTTTCACTGACAGCCTGGAGACCATCAGCGGCCTCGCCAACCACGCGCAGGCCCGCATAGCTCTCAAGCAGGCGGCGCAAACCAGCGCGTGTCACGGCCTGGCTATCAACCAGCAGTATCGTGATCTCTTCGGCGGCCTGCGCTGGCGTGCCTGAGGCAGAAGTTTGCGGGACCAGCACTTCATCCCGAAGCGTGTAAGGGAGATACACGACGAGACGCGTGCCCTGTTCGGTGCTGATCTGCAGGCTGCCGCCAGCTTGCTCCAGGCGGCGGCGCAGGGCGTCGAGAACGGGCGATCCCGGACTGGCCGTCTCTGGCCCAGCCGGGACGGCGGGTGTAGGAGGACCGAGATCGCGGGAGTTGGTTGAGCCTGGAGTCCAGGACAGGCCATCATCCTCGACACTCAATTGCACCTCGTCACTGCCATAGCTGAGGGCCAGGCGCAGCCGGCGCGCACCGCTGTGAAAACTCACCTGGTAGAGCGCCTCGCGCGCGATGAAATACAGCAGGCGTTCGGTGGCACGCGACAGGCTGTGCGCGTGCTCATCACCGGAAAAGGTAACACGGCTTGAGAGGTTCAGTTGTTCGGCGGTATCCTCGACCATGTGAGAAAGCGCCTCGCCAAGGCTCATGCCGTCAAGCTGTTCCAATGGCTCATCGTCGTCCGAGATGCGCACCATGTTGAGGACATCGCGCGTCATCTGTTCCAGGGTCTGGAGTCCATCGCGTAATTCTTGCTGGCTGGCTTCGCTATGGGCGGCATTACTCTCCAGCAGCGTGCGCAGGGCGTTGAGGTGAATAAGCATGGTGCTCAATGTACGTAGCAGTGGTTGTGTCTCCATGTGGATACTCCAGGGCATACCGTCTGTAGCTGTGCGCAACAACGGAAACGTTGCTAACAGTATCGCTTATGGGGACGGCATTATGCAAATAGGTGAAGGGTTCAGGGCGCAAGGCGCCGGGTCGAGAAGCTCTGGCTCCAGTTTTCTTTGATGGCGTGCGCGTCAAAGGACGTCGTGGAGGTCTCATCCATGTCTGCAACGGGCGTCTGCTCCTCTTCGTTACGCATACTGGCCTTCGAGAGACTTTCCAGCGTTGAGAATTTTTCGATAAAGGTGGCGAACTCTTCAAGGTAACGCTCCAGGTCGACCGCTTCGGCAACTTCGCCGGACTCCGGGACATACCCCTGTTTCTGGCCACTCACAAGGGATAGCTCTTCATTGCCGGTAGCGGGCTCGCTTATGCCGGGCGCAGATGGCGACGGGACCTCTTCATGAGCCGGGGCCGTCTCCTCCTCCTGCTTTTCACGCGCAGGCGCTGCCTTCTGCTCTTCAGGTGAGGCCGCGTCACCAGTAGCGATGCGCTCGATTACTTTCAGCAGTTCTGCGATCTGCTCATCAACCGCAGCCAGTTCAGTGGCCTGGTCTGACGCTGCCGTTTCAGGGGCATCCTCAATGTTGGGCGAGACAGGTAGTTCGACTTCCACAACGGCAGGTAGAGGAGCCGCTTCGGGCGCTATTTCTTCCGCAACGGCAGGTGTCGGTTCGGGCGCCACTTCCTCCGCAACGGGGACAGGGGCTGCCTCTGCCGCAGGGGAGACATGTTCAACTTTATTTTCTTCGGCATCGGTAGGCTGATCGGGCATACCGCGCAATTGCTCGGGGGCCAGCAGCAGGGTTGGTTGATCGTAGAGATACGTTGCCGGGGTCTGCTGCTCCATGATGGGGATGTGCTCCCAGGAGATATTAAGGGAGAAGGGTTCCAGGACAGTGGTAGACCTGTGCGGACGTTTGACGTTCAGGTAGGCCGTCTCCAGTTCAGACGCAAAGATGGAGACGCTGGGATAGCGCCGAGCCGGGTCCTTTTCCAGCGCACGCAGCACCACACGTTCGATCTCAGGAGACAGGTCAGGATCAATCTCGCGGAGAGGCCGTGGAGGAGTTTTGCAGTGCTGGTGATAGATCTCCATGAACTTGCCGCGAAACGGTCGCGAACCGCAGAGCCACTCATAGGCCATCACGCCCAGGGCGTACTGGTCGGTCGCGAAGTGGGGCTTGTTCGCCCACTGTTCAGGAGCGGTATAGGGGGCCGTGCCCATAAAGGTCTCCTGCAGGTTGCGCTCAGGTGCCGAGCGTTTAAACAGCGCGGCCCCAAAGTCGCTTAACAGCAGTTCGCTGCGCGACCCGATCAGGATATTCTCGGGCTTCATGTCGCGATGAATAAATTGCTGGTTGTGGGCATATTGCAGAGCATCGGCGATCTGGTTGACATAGTCTATAATCAGGGGGACAGGGAGCCTGGTGCCGTCGGGATGACGCCGCCGCAAGGTGCCTCTGGGAGCGAACTCCATGACCAGGAAGGCAAGGCCTCGCTCAATGCCAAAGTCCAGAACACGCGTGATATGGGGGTGAAGTAGCCTGGCCAGAGTGCGCGCTTCATTGACGAAGAGTTCCTGGTGATCGCTGCTTAAGCGGGACTGTAAAATCTTGATGGCCGCCAGGCTTTTGAGGTGAATATGCTCCCCCAGGTAGACCTCGGCAAACCCACCCTGACCAAGCAGGTGGATCAGGCGGTAGTGCCCTATTTCTTTCCCAACATAATGACCGGCAGACACTTTGGGCATACAGCTAATCCTTCTCCAGTGACAATAGACATAGTATTTTTATAATCAGAAAAATTACATCAGAAAACCGCGAGAGCTTAGTGATTATGCATTAAGGGATTATAGCCAAAACCGGGGCGAGGAACAAGGGTGAAAGAGGGCCAATTGTATACTTCTTGCGAGACGCTGTCCGGTCCACTATAATAGCGGTGATTTTAAGATGACAATGAGCAAGGGACAGGTGTATGCAGATCAGCGAACCGGCTGAATATGCAATTCTAGGATTACTCAAGGCTCGTCCGATGCACGGCTATGAAATGTTCCGGCAATTCACCAGCGGTACCATCGGGCAGATCATCCATCTGGAAATGAGCCAGATGTACGCGTACTTGAAGAAACTGGAGGGGATGGCATATGTTGAAGCGGAACTGGAACCACAGGGCACGCGCCCACCACGCAAGATCTTTCATTTGACGGCAACGGGGCAGGCGCTTTTTCTGGAATGGCTAAAAGAGCCGGTGGAGAAGCCGCGCGATATTCGTATTCTGTTTCTTATCAAACTCTACTTCATGCAGCGTTTCGCACCTGATCAGCAGATGCGGTTGATAGAGCGACAGATACAGGCCTGTGAGCGTTTCCTGGCGCACCTGGAATCACAGCAGCCGGAAACCTGCCCGCCTGCTAAAGGCCCACTGGCCTGCACAGACGACACGGCCTTCTTCAACCGCATTGTGCTGCGCAGCCGTATCCACCAGACGCGCTCGCTGCTGGACTGGATGCGCGAATTGCAGCAGGAGCCAGGCATTTAAAAACTTTCAAT
>JAFMRP010000789.1 GCA_017354095.1 Ktedonobacteraceae bacterium | reverse complement strand
ACAGGCCAGACCAGGACAGTCTAGAGAGAAGTATCGCTCCATCATGAAGACGCTACAGAATGACTTGCAGCACTTCACCTGTATATTGAAATGATATCGGAGCGGAAATCTCCCAATATACCACCTCAAACATCACCCTCAGCCAGAATCTGCTGCAAAATCTCGTCAAGCTGCTTCGTCATTTCACGATTATCGTAGCGTGCGAATGTGCGCTTCTCCCAGCGCGCTAAATGCTCATCAATAAACGCGTTCAACACCGCGTCAGGCGCCCCCAAACCCACTTCACCTCCCGCCTGTTTGCGCGCCACTAGCTCACTGATGCGCTCTCGTACTCCCTGCTCCAGCCTGACCTCCCCCAGCGTCTGCAAAAAACTGGTGGGCGGCCAGCTATTATGCTCCTCTATAAAGCGCAAAGCGATTATTGGACGCAGAACATACAGATATTTCTTGAGCGGCACTTCCGCCTTCCGCTCGATATATTGGTGATAATTTCCATACGCCATATGTCGGTAATGATAAAAAATGGCCGGCGCCTCATAACCCTGCCGCGCCACTTCGCGCAGCCTGGCAACCAGGGGCGAATTCTCCGCGTAAACAATGGGCGAGAAAAGCCATTCAAGCAGCGGCGGATTCGACTTACGCAATAACCGCAGCGCCTTGAAGATGTCCCAACCATTCACGTCCAGATCATCCACAATCGGCAATTCAATCACGTCGCGCGGCACATCCAGCTTGAGATACGCCTCCCTGGGTCGCACATACAAAAAACGCACATCATAATCGCTATCGTGACTGGCAAACTCCCACGCACGACTGCCCGACTCACAGGCGTAAAGCATACGTACCTGCTTATCCGTCTCTATCGTCCGTAAAACAGCCCCGATTCTCTCTCGGCGATTGTGCATATTTTTCTCTATATCCATAAACACAAATATAGACGACCCGCTCCTGCTTTGTCCAGCCATCCCTTCTGTCTCTCTTGCCCTTACCCAAAAGCAACATCACCACCTTGTGCAGACCACAAAACCTGCCCGCTCGCGCCCGCCAGTGGCTTCTCTGACGGCCCCCCACCCAGGGCAGCCTCATGAACTTTACAAATTTATTGCGGTATACAGACAACACAGGGAACCCGTAAGCAGGATGTCTCGGTATTTTTCAAAGTCTTGCGCATCTGATTGGCAACATGTTTCTCCTCTCTCAGACCAGTGTCTGCCCACACTCTCTCTTTTACCTCTTCCTTATTCGTTCAAGCGCTCTGGCTAAATGCTGCACGCCTTGACGCAGTACGTGCGCATCGAATGCTGTATACCCCAGCAACAGCGCCTGGGTGTCGATCTCACTACAGGCGTAGGCTGAGAGAGGTGGGACGATCAACCTCTGATGAGCTGCTTCCCTTGAGATCTGTTGTGCGCTGATCCCTTCCGCCAGGCCTCCCACCAGGTGCATGCCGGCTGGGGCAGGCGAAACAGTGAGCACTTCGCTTAGTTCGCTTGTGATGGCCTCCACAAGGATGGCCTGCCGTTCCTCATACAGGGTACGCATCCGGCGAAGATGTCGTCCAAAGTGGCCTTCGCTCAGAAAATCTGCCAGCACCAGTTGGTCAAGAATAGGAGGCTGTCGATCAACAACAGCACGTGCAGCGACAAATGCATCCACGAGATCAGCAGGCACCACCAGATACCCGAGACGTATCCCTGGAAACAGCACTTTCGAGAAGGTTCCAATGTAGATCACTCGTCCTGTCGGGTCCAGTCCTTGTAACGAGGGCAACGGACGGCCTCTGTAGCGATATTCACTGTCGTAATCATCCTCAAGTATCCAGGCCTCTTGTTCTTTCGCCCAACGCAAGAGAGCCAGACGCCTTGCCAGGCTCATGGTTACTCCAAGCGGGAATTGATGTGAAGGTGTCACGTAGGCCAGACGGGCATCGGCACCCAGCGCGATTCCTTGCGAGACGTCAAGTCCTTGTGCATCGACAGGAACGGGAATGACCCGGGTTCCAGTGCCCTGGAATACTGCACGCGCGCCAAGGTAGCCCGGATCTTCTATCCACGCGGCATCACCAGGATCAAGCAGGAGCCGAACGGCCAGTTCGAGGGCTTGCTGGGAGCCAGAGACAATGATGACCTGTCCCGCCTCGCATTGCACACCGCGCGCGGCTTTGAGATACGCCGTAATCTGTTCACGCAATGGCTGAAAGCCTGCCGGGTCCGAGTAGCTGAGCAGATCGGGAGGCGGATGCCGCCAGTGCTTCGTCATCAGGCGTCTCCAGATGTCAAAGGGAAAGTGATCAAAGGCTGGCAATCCCGGGCGAAATGCACGCACGCTTTCCCCTTTTCCATACCCTTCTGGCAGAACGCGACCTGCACCCAGAAGAGCACCACGCCGGGAAAGCAATCGTTTCTGATCAGATGCCAGCATGGCTGTGGGTGGCTTCTCTGCAAGGTGGAGCCGTTCATCCGGCAAAACGTCAGCCACATAGGTTCCACTGCCTCCCTTACTAGAGATATATCCTTCAGCAAATAGTTGCTCGAAGGCAGTGAGAACCGTGAAACGCGAAATTCCTAAACTTCTGGCACACAGCCGCGTCGAAGGAAGTTGCGTTCCAGCGGCGAGTTGACCGGTGAGAATAGCCTGACGGAGAGCGTCTGCCAACTGGCGATAGAGCGGAAGAGACGAAGTAGGATCAAGCGTGAGCGTGAGAAAAAGAGGATGAGATACAACCCTTGGCATCATACATCTCCTCTCTGTCAAGAAAAGAGCGGGATCGAGAACTGGTACGGCTACTTTAGCAGAAAGTGGTACTGGTAGCAAGGTCACTTCTCGATGAAAATAGCATCATCCTTTCCTGATGGAAGGATTTCCTCTTACTGTTTTTTTAGTATGTCACGACCTACGCACACGGAAGGAGCGACAATGGACGACTCTCGTCAACGGAGCCGTGCTTCCTGGTTCATAGCCTATACGCTTTTCATGGTCATGGTAGGGCCAAATGTCCCATCACCCCTCTATGAACTCTATCACAAGAACTGGCATCTTTCCGCGGCAATGATCACGTTGCTCTTTGCTACCTATCCCCTTGTTCTGCTTCCTTGCTTGCTTCTGGTTGGTCCGCTCTCTGATCGCGTGGAACGTCGCACAATCCTTGTCCCCGGACTCATCGTCGCCGAGGCTGGTAGTATATGTTTTGCACTTGCTCATGCAATAGCCTGGCTTTTCGTCGCACGAGCCCTTCAAGGGCTCGCGGTTGGCAGTACCATTGGAACATTGACTGCCATGTTAGTGGAGCTGCATCCCCAGCAGCTACGACGCGAAGCGCCAGTCCTCGCTTCACTGACCGTAGCTGCCGGGGGAGCCGTTGGACCAGTGCTGGCTGGTCTATTGGCTCAATATGCTCCCTACCCAACCAGCCTGCCCTACATGGTACATCTTCTGCTGCTCATGCCCACATTGCTTGGAGTCTGGATGATGCCAAAGACGATACCAAGACAACCAGGGAGGCAGAAGAGGCCCATTCCCTCTTCGCGTCTG
>JAFMRP010000788.1 GCA_017354095.1 Ktedonobacteraceae bacterium | reverse complement strand
GTTCAACGATCAACACACCTGGGCCGCTTTTCCACCCATCTCCGTGTGGATTCTCATAACGATCATTCGCTTTTCGATCAGATAACGGCCAGGCCATGTACCACGAAGAGAGGGAGGATCTGGTAGAATAAAACAAGCACCAGAGCAGTGGGAAGGAAGAGGTCGCATGATTGAGCGCTATTACATCCAATATCTCAGCGACGGGACCTTACTGGTCCGAGAACGGAAATATGAGCAGGAAATAACCCACCCCGAGGAAGATCGGCGCATTCGCCTCTTTCATCGGTCGGAGGACGCACATTTCTATGCCAGTGCGGCTAATCGCCTGCAAGAGCGTCTGGATGGCCGGTATGGCCATTGGGTCAAACATGCCCTTCCTCCTGGCCATCCTGGCATCATCGACTAATCACGATGGAGTAGCGCTTTTGCGCAGCGCGCTTCCTCGTGATCGATGGCACCAAGAAAGAGGTCCCATCCCAGCGCTCTTGCTTGCCTTTCTCCCCTCAACATGAGCTTAGCTCAAGACCAGTTTGCCATTCAGTGTTTTTTTTGCGACACTACCATTCTCGGTCTTGTGATGTAATCCAGGCAATAACACATCTGTAAGCTGCATTGATCCGCTTGAAGACCTCGGGATCTCCACCAGTATCAGGATGGTCGTGCTTCACGAGCTGGCGATAGCGTTGGCGAATGACGTCAACGGAGACATCAGATGACAGATCCAGGACGCGGAGTGCCTTGACCACCTCTTGTGGTATCGGGGTGGCTCTGGGTCTGCTTCGCAGGTGTTCGAGGATTTCCTCATGTGCTCTTCTTCCCCGCTCCAGTTCTTCTTCCTGCATGGAAGGCTCCTGGAAACTGTCGTTCGCTTCACGTCCCCGCGCGGCTCCCTCCTCAACCGTTTCACGGATGGTAATACCATCGCGCTCATGTGCCCTGGCGTGCAAGCTGACCTGAATGTGGGTGACAAGAGGCAAGAAAACACAGAAGTTGAGCATACTCGCCACTTCGATCTTTTGCCAGGTTGAGGCAGTTGCCTTATCTTGAATGGTGAAGGAATACCCGTTGTAATAATCGATGGCGCCGCAGCGTTCCCAGGGCAGGGGTTGCTGCTCGCTTTCGAGCATGAGTCCTTGCGCCGTCACGTTGATCTCGCCGAAGTTGAGCACCTGGCCCGTCTCATAAGTTGCGATAGCCTCAGGAAGGAGACGCTGTCTGATCTCGCGCTCAATGGCTGCACCAAGCTCTCTGATGCCATCTCCGACCAGAGACCAGGTGAGGGTCACCGGCTTCCCCTCATTGGGATAGAGGATATAGTCGGGGCGCAGGACATGATAGGTCCTGCAGCGTTGGACAGCCTGGATCTGCTCCCAACGCAGAGCCTGAACACGCCTCCGCCTGGTAATCATGAGTCCATTGGAGCACAAGTAGAACGCTGGGTTCTGCAGGCCGACGATCACGTCTGAGGGGAGCCTCCCGATGACGTTCCCTAGCCAGGGGGCGAGTATCAGCAGACACATCAGGATCATTAGCCACGGCGGAGTACCAGTAAGAACCCATATCCCTAAAGTTGCGATGAACATCATTGGGGCAAATACGTTCACTATTCCTATACCTGGGTGGGAGGGCACGCGCGTGAGAGGGGCAGACGATGGGAAATCGTCGGTGGTGAAGGCTGTGGAGTCGCTTTTATAGCGTTTGATCACGTTTCCTAATTGGTAGGTAGCCGCAAGTCGTGCTTCCTCTGGTAGCGGTGCTGGCTGCTGGACTGTGTGTGTGGGCTGCTCATGGGAAGACGATGAAGGCTGCTCCACATAGGGGAGCGGCGTATCCGCATATGGCTGCGGTTCGTCATCACTCCAGTTCTCTGGAGACGCAGGAATGTTATGGTCATCCTCTGACATAGAAACGTATACCCTCAACTAGTTTCTCGCAAGTGTGAGGATGGTGTTCAAACACCCGCTGTCTCAGGGGGAATGAAGCCATTTCTCTCATCAGCCCCTCACACCTCAACAAAAGAGCGTACATTCTCTCTAATTCAGAAGACGACATAAAACATTGAATATCAAATGGATGTAAATATATACATCACACATGATGCGCAATGAGATCGCACGCCGCAGCAGCGGCAGAAAAGGAGTGTATCGAACGAAATCAGGGACGTTGGAAGACCCTGTGCATACCTGGAATCTACCCAGTTTGGCGGAGTCCGAGAACAGCGTGACGAAGCCTGACGATATCAGACACCTTTTGCCCTTTCTCAAAGATTCCTTCTAAGCAAGCCGCCCGAACCGTCAATCCAGCCTGGGTGGTGGTGCCGCGAATGTAGTTGAGCATGGTCTGCAGGCTGCGCAAAGGTTTGCCCGCCCAATTGCGGCTGATCTGACTAAAGAGGCGATGCTCGATGGGATTCCACTTGGAACAGCCAGTGGGATAATGACAGACGCTCACTTGTAGTCCATAGGGGTCGCTGAGTTGTTCTTGCAACTGCAGCTTAAAGCTGCGAGAGCGCGAGCCATTACTCCCCCCAGCATCGGCCAGGATCAAGAGTTCTCTGGCGTCGGGAAAGCGGTGGCGTCCCTCCTCTTGCCACCAGCGGGCAAGAGCGGTCACGGCAAACTGCGGCGTAGCAGATGAAGAACCTACGTAGACCGAGCCACAGTTATTGCTCACGTCATAAATGCCATAGGGGACAGCGCGCATCAAGGCATCATGGGGGAAGTCATGGACATTGACCACTTCGGCCTCTTGCCCCCAGGCTTGCCCGCCGTTTTTAAAGTTGCCAATCAACTCTTTCTTCTTGGTATCCACGCTGATGATGGGCCAACCAACGACTTGAAAGGCCTGCTTGTGGCTCTCAATCACCTCAAATTGCTGCTGCCGATCGGGATGGGCGCTACTGGCTTCATGCTTTTTGACATTGACTCGTAAGGAGTAACCCAGTTTGCGCAACAGACGACCCACGGTTGGAGGACTGGCAACACATAACCCAGCTCCTTTAACCGCTCACTGAGATGGCGCAGACTGCTGCGCACCCATTTCTGCTCGCTCATAGGATCGCCCGCGGTCTCGGGCTGCACCAGAGTTTGCAACTGGTGCTCTAGCTCCGGGTCTTTTTTTCGGCACGAGGTCGACCGCCTCCAGGCAAGCGCACTCGCTGCTCTGGTCGCTGCGCAAGCTCTCCCGCCAATTCTTGCCGTCCCCGTTGGATGGTCTTTTCGTCCAAGCCCGTGATTTGGGCCAGCAGTCGATCTCCCCCAGCCCCGATGCGGTTGGCTTCCACCGCTACATACCAGCGACGTTGTTGTTCATCAAGCCGACTCAGCAGTAGATTCATCTGTCGATGCAGTTCTTGATCGGGATGGCTCGTTTCTTGCTGGCAATGAGCACACTGACATTGATGCACCTCAAAGCGTGACATCGCTTGTTCCCCTCACTCTTTTTGTCCTTTTCCTATTCTACCTCCTCCCTTCTTCTCTCACCAACTTGTAAATCCCACCATTCAGCGGGTCTGGCCCACTTCAGGTGATAAGG
>JAFMRP010000787.1 GCA_017354095.1 Ktedonobacteraceae bacterium | reverse complement strand
GGTCGAAGCTTTATGGTCGCTGGTGAAGAGTTTCGTTTCCTCGACTTTAGCGTGAAGACCAGAATGCCACAGCTTCATTCTTCTCTTCGCATTATCTGAGAACAGCAGGACCCAGCACCTCTTCACACCACACCCGGAAACTGGTTGGTGCGCGCTGAGCCTCCGCCGCATCTGCTTTGTAGAATCCCTCGCTTTGTGCGACAGCCATATCGGCCAGACCTTGTGCCACGGCGTCACTGGCACCGAATTGCATCATGTTCGCTTTATACGCCTCAGGGCTGATTTGCTGAAAGCGAACTGGCTTCCCAAGCACTTCAGAGAGCACTGCCGCCATTTCATTTGGCGTGAGGTTGTCAGGTCCAACAAGCGGCACCCGCTCTTGTCCAACCCAGGCCCACGGGATGCGCAACGAGAGTCGGCCAATGATTGGTAGAGCTGTGCTCAATGCCAGTGCTCATAACCAGTGAGTACTACTGGGCTCACAAAAATAGTAGATGAGGAGATGTTACTCTGGCAACGCATCAGAAGCTAGATGTGTGACACCTTCTAAAAGCATCAGCAAGATATTGTGGGCCATCTGTTCTGATGACAGCATGGTGGTATCCTGGCTCCACTGGATAGCTGCTCCGAGAATCGTCCAACTCATGAGCTGAGCCATCATCTCTCCTGGTATCTGCCATCGCATCTGCGCGCTCCTGCTCTGTTTCAACCAGATGACGAGGAGGGTGGCAACCTCCTCTCGGGT
Source organism: Ktedonobacteraceae bacterium (assembly GCA_017354095.1). Classification (GTDB taxonomy): domain Bacteria; phylum Chloroflexota; class Ktedonobacteria; order Ktedonobacterales; family Ktedonobacteraceae; genus Bu33. The sequence goes on along the minus strand of JAFMRP010000787.1, from coordinate 2,789 downwards.
TACCTGTTCAACGAGAGGATCAACGATATCCATGGGAGGGCACTGACGATACATGCTCTTGAAATAGTCCAGGGTGGTCTGGATGAGCAGATGCAACGTATTTCGCCCCCATTGCGATTCGGACGGGAGCGTGCTGGTCAGCACATCCCGAAATTCCTCACGGAGAATGGCCTCCAACAACGCATATTTGTCGGCAAAGTGAGCATAAAAGGTTCCTCGATGAATATTCGCTCGCTCGGTAATCTCCTGAATACTCATGGCAGTAAAGCCTTTCTCTTGCATAATGTCAAGAAAAGCCTGCCATAAGACCTGACGGGTGCGTTGGGCACGTCGATCGACGTTTTTGGGAGGTGTCGCCATTGGAAAGTGCTCCTGTTCCTGCTTGCTTTGACCACGATGCCGACCTGGGTGTTCAAGGTTTCAGGCCACTCGACGTTTTTACACATCTAAAATGGGACGCCCCACTTCCTTGACTTGTATCGAAAAATGCAAGCGACGCCCATCAGGCAAATGTGGCGTGGCAGCATTAACTCGCTCGCAAAGCGCTTCCAGATCCTGATTGTACCACTTGTCATTGAATGGCCGAAGCACCACTTCCACCATATTCTGGCCCTGTGTAACCATCCCTGGCAGATGAAAAAAGGGAGCCAGGCGTTTCCAGGTCGCATGGGTGTAGGATGGTGGAAAATAGTGGTCTCTGGTCCACATCACCAGGTTCACCAACGCGACTTTGAAGGCAGTCATCACCTGATCTTTGCTGTTGTCCAACTCATACATCGCTCGCTCCTGTGCTTTGAGGTCTTCTCACGCCCGTAATAATAGGCGCTGTTCCTGGCAATACCGCTCACACTTGCGATGTTCTTGGTTGCTCGTCTCATACGCTTTCCATTGCCGTTGCTGATACTTCTCAATTTCGGCGTCGACCACCGCCTTCTCTTCTTTGATGGTTTTCCGCACGCGCCAGTCCTCCATGCCCTGTTGCTCCAACTCGATGAGGTGATCGTTGAGGATGCGGTACAACTCCTTGGCTCGTTCTTTGGTCAGCTTGCAGCGCTTTGTGTAGAGTGTACTGGCATTGTGACATCGCTTGCGTGCCCCGTCTGCCCAACGTTGCACATTTACTAGCCGTTTTTCCAGGGTTGTCCGTTTCTTCGCGACTTCAGAATTCTCCACCGCCTTTTTGCTGTAGCCATGATTGGTATCCAGCCCCAAGGGCAGCAAGAAATCACGAATGATATTTTCCTGGAGAGGCCAACGCCGGGTGTACGTCTCGGCAAGCTCCACGGCGTCGATCGTTTCTGCCGTGCTCACAATCGGGATGAGTTTCGCAACAGTAGGGGACACAGGCGAGGGTGTAGCCTGCCACCCTTCCTCCCACCACATACGCTCTTTCCAGTCAAGATCAGCGTCCCAGCGCCTGGGATAATCCAGTTCTTCTTTCGTCGGGGGCATAGGAATGTGGCGGCGCAGATCACGGATCAGGGCAACACGAAGTTGAAGCATTTGCCCTTTTTGTTCGGGCAAAGGAAGGGCAATCGAAGCGGGGGCGACCTCGCGAAGAACATCTCCTTGTTTTGAAACCCGCAGCGGGACAAACGCTCCAATGTCAGTGAAGGAGTCGAGTCCACCGTATTGATCGGTTCGCAAAACAGAGATAGCTATTCGCCCTACCTCTTTCAAGCCAGCAAGAAATTCCGCTGCCATTCCCTCACGATCAACCACGATAGACTGAACCACGCCCTGACCAGCTTCCTGCTCATATCGCTTGATCAGGGCTGGTAGCGAGCCGGTTAAATGTTGATCGCCACGATGGGTGGTAACCAGCAAAGGATGACCAGCTCCATCATGAAGCAAGGCAAGTGTTCGGCTTCCCAAGACCGTCGAGAGTCGCCCGACTAATCCACGAGGGATCAAAGCATCGGTGTAAACTGGTTTGCGGTGCCCATCGACGTAAAAGAGCGCCGGTGTGCCAGGAGCAGCAAGGAGTTCGGCTTGCCAGAGACCAGTCGTCCACTTCGCCAGAGCGCCGGTCAAGACCTCAGCGCCATTGGACCTGACAACATCTGCCAAAAACCGTTCTGCGTGAAAATACCCGTAGGCACGCGTGCGCCCGGTCAATAAACCAAGGGTGTCACCGGCATAGCTGCGTAAGTCCCAGGGGCGCGAGAGTCCCACCACCCCAAGGAAAAGCAAGGTCTGCAAGAGGCTCTGCCGCGATGAAGAGGTGAGGTGAGTAAGACGCGAGCCAGCCTGAGGAGCACAGGAGGAAAGAGCAGTTTTGCAGGTGGAAGTCAATCCGGTCTCGTGCGCAGTGGCAACAAGCAGCAGGGCACCAGCACCCTCTTGCCATTGAGCTTCCGGTGGAGGAGAGAGCCGGTACCGTTTTTTTTCTGACACCCAACACGCTTCCCCATGCCCCATTGGGCACGGACGCGGTTGAGATGCCCAAGACTGACAGCGATGTCGAACTGCTCTTGGAGTGCCACCCGCACTTCACTGCTTGGCATCTGTGGATGTGCGCGACAGGTTGCAACCAACCATTGAAGGACGGCCTCTCGCAGTTTGGCTGGATGTCCTTGCCTTTTGTCCTGGAGAGCCGCTTCTCCGTGTGTCTGCACTGCTTGCACCAACCGATAGGCTGTTGATCGACTCATATGGAGTCCTGCCGCCGCCACCGCCTCACGCCAGGGATAACCTGCTTGCATAAGCTGGACCAGGTGGGCTTTTGCCGCCCGAGCGAGTTCACGCTTCCCCTCTTCCTGCTCTTCCATACCGTTTCTTCCTTTGTT
>JAFMRP010000786.1 GCA_017354095.1 Ktedonobacteraceae bacterium | reverse complement strand
GGCCACGCCCATCAAAAATCTGTTGGCCGGCGATATCAATAGCCGCGATGCCGCTAATGACGTGCTCTTTACCGCTCAACACCGCGATATCGCAAACTACATCAATATCTCGCTGCTGAATGCCAGAGGGGGCGTTACCCTCTCGTATCCCACCGCTCCCCTGGCACACGGAAAAGACCTCATCGTTCCCGAGGCTCTGCAAAAACTGCGGACATCCGGCGAGGTGGTGATCTCGGATGTGTTCTATGATCGCGTGGCTAACGCGGCGTCCGTTGACCTCTACGCACGTGTAACCAATAACAATTATCAAATTATCGGCTACGTTCGCGTCTCGCTCGGCCTGCATCGCGTCTGGGAACCCGTCGATAGTGAGCCACAGGCAAATGGCCCCGATAGCTACGCTTTTATCCTGGATCAGAATGGGGTGCGCATCGCCTACACCAATACCGATCACTCCGGCTTCCGCCAGCCACCCTATCTCTTTAAAGCTATTGCCCCTATTCCTGCCGACGCGCAGCAGCGCATCAAAAATGAGAATCTCTACGGCAATAGCACCTCCCCGGTAACCACCAATCCCGATCAGCAGCTGGCTGACAAATTGCAGGCTCCACCAACAACCTTTGAGATCGAACCGGCCGGCACAACGCAACCCTATACCGTTGCCTGGCATAAAAGTAGCGTCCTCCCCTGGACCTACTATATCCTGAAACCGTCCAGCACGGTCACAGGCCTGGCCGACCAGCAGCTGCTCCTGATTATCGTTCTGGCGACGCTGATCCTGATCCTGGCGGTGGGCGCGGGACTACTCACCGGTCGACGCATCGCTCTGCCTATCCTGCGCTCAGTCGCTTCGCTGCGCAGAAGCAGCCAGTCGATGAAAGCGCTGGCCGACGAAGAACACGTGGTCGCAACCGAACAATCCTGGATGGTTGAAGCATCACAGGTGGCCCTGGAATCGGTCAAATACTATACAAACGCAACGGGCGTGGCAGCACGCCGCATCCATAGCATCGGTACCGAACTGACACGCAATTCACGCGATTTTGACGCCATTCGCTTTAATCGCGCTCTACAGGAGATGGTGGAATCGGCCTCGTATATCGAGCGCGCCATTAAACATCAGGAAACAATGAACGAGAAGCTGGCTACCGCTCTACGCGTTACTACTCAAGCAACCGATCAGCTCACGCGAGGCGCCAAGTCAACAGATGAGGCCGCCGTACAGATGGAACAGATTGTAGGCCAGTTGACGGCCGTGGTTGGAGAATAATGCGCCCTTGCCAGGCGCAATGAGGAGGATTGACTCATCATGGACGACATGTATGGGCGACGACAGGTTTTAAAAGCAGGGCTCGGCGGTCTGGCCGCCCTGACTACTCTGGGATTGGTCGGATGCGACGCTCCGACCACCACACAGGCCGGAACTCAGGGCCCTATCACGCTGCAGATGACTTTCTGGGGCTCCACTACACGCGATGCCCTGACAAAACAGGCCATCAACCTTTTCCAGAAAAGCCATCCCAATATCACTGTTCACGCACAGTTTAAAGACTTTAACTCATACTGGACCTGGCTGGACAAAGATTTCTATGCAAAAGGTAATCCACCCGATCTGATCCAGATGGATATGCGCTACCTCTCGCAATTCGTACGCCAGCAAAAGTTGCTCGATATGACCCAGATGATCTACAATCAGGCCATCGATCTATCAGATTACGATCCGTCACTGCTCGCCAGTAGCAAGGCCAATAATACTATCTACGGCATCCCCATGGGCGGTAACTATCAGTCCTGGCTGTACGATAAAACTGCGGTCGGTAACACAACCCTGGGCCCTCCCCCATCAGGTGTGACGTGGGACGAGTTTGCGTCCTATACTACCGAACTCACCAAAGCCCTTGGTAATGGCATGTTCGGCTTCTGGGACGGCAGTGGCGACATCGCCAGTTTCGAACTCTGGGTCCGTGGCCGGGGCAAAGAACTCTATGATCGCGACGGCAATGTGGCTTTTGAATTAGACGATGTCGTTTCCTGGTATAACTACTGGGATAAACTTCGCAAGTCTGGCACCAGCCCCCCGATGAATATTACATCAAAGTATGATATCTCTGGCCAGCCACAGGATTCAAGCCTCATCAATGGCAAAACGGCTTTCCTTATGGCATGGTCCAATCAGTTCGAGGCCTATCAAAAGGCTTCGAAACATACCCTCGATGTCATCACTCCCCCCCGGGGACCAAAGCCAGACATGTACCTGAAAGCTTCCATGCTGTTGAGTATCTCCGCAGCCACGAAGTACCCGCAGGCCGCGGCGAGCTTCGTGAATTTCTTGAATAATGATCCCGGCGCTCTCAAGGCGCTCGGCGTTGAACGCGGTGTACCCGGACCCGCCCAGGCACGCCAGATGCTCAGTCCTCAATTGAGCCCGAATCAATTGAGAAGCCTGGTTTATGTGAACTCGGTCTCCGCGAGCGGCATCGCTAGCGTGAAACAGGTGCTCGACCCACCAGGCGCCGGCAAGATTGGCGATACCCTGCGCAAGGTGTCCCAGGATATCGGCTTTGGTCGCACCACTGTCACCGATGGAGCACAATCACTGCTCAAGCAGGCAAAACAAATCGTGGCACAGTCCTGATAGAAACCTACGCCGCGCCGGCTACCATCATATGGCCGGCGCGATCTCGCTCCCCCTCCATCCCTCTGACCTCTCCATCTTCTTCAAATTGTGGAGTAGCTCATAGTAAAAATGTTACTCCAGGCATACAGTATTACTTGTAAGGTCCTTATAGCTCAAAGCGCCCGCAAGCACTGTGGCTTGTCAGCAGTGATATCATCTGTCAACGCTATGCGAACTCATCCCGGCTACCGGTCGCCTGGATGTCAAATTGGCTAAAAACTCTCTGTTGCTAAAAAACTCTCTACATTGGAAGGAGCCTTATGAAAAACCTACTCACTTCTCGTCTCGCACAGGTGCCAAAATGGGTGATTATGGGGGCCATGCTCTGTATGATCGTCGCTGCCGTGTTGGGGGTTGGCACGTTTTATGCTACCCGTTCGACACATGCGGCACCCACCGGATCACAACAGGTCTACGTCTGGGCTACGAGCGTCATTGTCCGTTCCGATCATGTCGTCTCCCCCACAACTGATACCCATCACCGCGTCTCTCGCCAACAGGTCACCGCCATCTGCGAATTGGACCATACTGGCAATTGGGCGACCGGCAGCGATAGCCACAACACCTATCACAGCGACAACTGGGTCTATATTGATGCAGGTAATGGCGTGACAGGCTGGATCTCTACCATCTGGGTCAAAACCCCCACGGATGTTATCCCCGGCCTTCGTTCCTGTCACAATCCAAAAGCAGTCTAACCCATCTGGTGCAGGTGATGATGGCCAGCACAGCCATCCCTCTGCACCCAAAAAACTGGCAAGGCGCATTGCGCCTTGCCATCAAAAAACCTGCGTACCTGGGCTCATATGCCTGGCCCGCTATGGAATGACCGGCAGCAACAATACCGACGCATATTGC
>JAFMRP010000785.1 GCA_017354095.1 Ktedonobacteraceae bacterium | reverse complement strand
CTGTATTGGTTCGTGATGTTCTTTGTTCCCGCGCTGGATTCCAGCCCGCTGGGTTTTTTGATGATTCCTTTCCTGCTCGCCGCGGTCGTCGCGCAGGTGTACCGCTATCGCCGGATCTCGACGTTCCGAGAGCGCCAGCAAACCAAGTGGGTGGTCTTTGGTTTTGTCCTGGCGATCCTGTGTTTCATCCTCTCGCGCTTGCTGGTCTTTGTGCTACCGCCAGCTGTGCTCAATTCGCAGGTCGCGGGGAACCTGCTGGGTGGTGGCAGCGTCGCTCTGGCGTTGCTCTTGATCCCGATCTTTCTTGGTATTGCCATTCTGCGCGACCGGCTGTTCGATATTGATCTCATTATCAATCGCACCCTGGTCTACGGTTTGCTCACCAGTATGTTGGTAATGCTCTATGTTTGCCTGACAATCGGCCTGGAAAGCCTGATTGGGCTCATCGCCAGGCAAACTTCGCAGCCAGTAAGTATTGTGCTTTCCACCCTGGTAATTGCGGCTCTTTTCCAACCCTTACGTCACCAGGTTCAGAACATCATCGACCGGCGCTTCTACCGGCGCAAATATGACGCGCAGAAGACCCTGGCGGCTTTTGCTTCCACCTTGCACAACGAAGTTCATTTGCAGGAGTTAAGTGAGCACGTATTGGCGGTCGTCAACGAGACCATGCAACCGGCGCATATCTCGCTCTGGTTGCGCGCGCCTCGGCAGAACGTCGAACAATTGTCGCATCACGTTGAACAACCAGAGATAGGGGACACCTTCCTGGAGCAGAGATTTTGAGAAAAAAGAGACCAGGCATCGCAGGCTCCACTCCAGAAGGGATCGAAGTCGGTGTCTGGGGCTTTACCTTTGCCAGCAGTTGATTCAGAGGCACCGGGGGGAGGTGGGTTGTGAGAGCATTGAGGGTGAGGGGCGGCCTTTTTTTGTGTGCTTTTTGCTTCAATACGCGGTCCCCCATGTGATATGCTATTTCCATCAGGAACGCGTGCCTTTGATTTTTTCCTCTGTTCTGCCAGGATGGCATATCGGTCTATGGTGTCGTACTGCTGTAGGGAAACTTTTTTGTAGGGTGAGACATGTTGTAATCGCTTTGCTACAAACATCGATATTTGTAGAAAGGAGCTGCCATGTCGCTGCGATCATCCGCGCCACCCGCTGAGGCGGGGAATTTACGCCCCAACACGATTGGCCTGCCGGGAGTTTTATTTCAATCGATCACCACCATGGCACCGGCTTCAGCGGTGACATACAGCCTGGGCGCGGCGCTCCCTCATGCCGGGGCGGCTCTGCCACTGGCTGTGTTCATCACGCTCGTCATCAGTGTTTTTATCGCATTGAGTATTGGCGCGCTGGCTCGCCATCTGCCATCGGCGGGCGGCTTTTTCACCTATCTCAGCCATGCTCTGGGCACATATGTTGGCTGGTTGGCGGGCTGGCTGTTTGACCTGGCCTACCTGCTGATCGTGCCATTCCAGCTGCTGGTATTAGGGCCGGTGGCCGACAGCTTCGCCAACACCTATTTGCATCTCTCGTTTGGTCCCAATGGCTGGGCCATCTGGGCAGCCATCTTTGCCATTGTCATCTTCGCGCTGACCTACTTTGGCATCAAGATTTCGGCGGATGTGGGCGTCGTGCTTGGCGCCATCGAGATCGGAGTCTTCGTGCTGCTCGCGATCTGGCTGATCGTTGATGCGGGGAGTAACAACACCCTGGTGGTCTTCAGTCCGGCCTCCAGCGCGAACCAGGGCTTTGGAGGCTGGCAGGGAGTGCTGGTCGGGATGGTCTTTGTAGTGCTCGCCTTTGCCGGCTATGAGTCGTCGGCACCCCTGGCCGAAGAGACGCGGCAGCCGAGAAGGACCGTCCCACAAGCGATTGTGCTCGCGGCCCTGCTGATCGGAATCTTCTACGTATTCTGCTCTTACGCCGGCATCGTGGGCTGGGGTATCGATAAAATCGGCACGTATACCGGAGATGTGAACGCCTGGAGCACGTTGGCGCAGAGGGTCTGGGGACCATTCTCGCTCGTCATCAGCCTGGCGATCCTCAACAGCGCACTGGCCAACTCTAACGCGGGCGTCAATGCCGTCACTCGCGTTCTCTACGCCATGGGACGCGTACGCGCGCTGCCCGTTTCCCTGGCGCACCTCAACCGCTTCCGCGTGCCGGATCTGGCGATTATTCTGACGATGGTGCTGGCCGTGATTCTCGCACTCTGGCCGGGTTTCGTCTATGGTCCTACCAGTGCATTCGCGCTGCTCGGCACCATCATCGCGCTGCCGATCATCTTTGTCTACCTGGCCACGTGCGTGGCCGTGCCCGTCTATTATCTGCGCACACGGCGACAGGAGTTCAACGCGCTCCTGCACCTCATTGTACCGGCTATTCCAGCGCTGGTGCTGCTCGTCGTATTCTACTTCCAGGTCGTACCATTGCCCGCGCCGCCATTGAACCTGGCGATCTTCATCTTTGGCGGCTGGTTTGTGCTGGGCCTGCTGATCGTCATACTGCTAGGATTGCGTGCGCCCGGAGTTCTGGCAAGAGGGAACCGGGTCTATCTTGAAGGAGGAGACACTGCGTCATGACATTGGATATCAAATATCGCCTGCATCAGACACACTGTCGCTGGGATAACAGTCTTGAGCCACTGGCAACGGTTGAGCCCGGCGAGATCGTTGAACTGGCGACCAAAGAGGCTTCTGATGGGCAGATACGGCCGGGCTGTGGCACTGATGCGCTCAACACCCTTGATTTTAGCGTGATCCACCCCATCACCGGGCCGGTAGCGGTCGTGGGTGCGCAGCCGGGCGACACACTGGAGGTTGAGGTACTGGACATCCGAGCGCAGGAGTGGGGCTGGACGGGCATTATACCCGGCTTCGGACTGCTGGCCGACGAGTTCGCCGAGCCATACCTTAAGCTCTGGGATTTGCAGGATGGTTATGCCACCTTCAAGCCGGGCATTCGCATTCCACTGGAGCCTTTCTGCGGCGTCATGGGGGTCGCGCCCGCCGAACCCGGCTCGCTCGACACCATTCCCCCACGCTTGAATGGGGGCAACATAGATATCAAGCAGCTCGTCAAGGGCTCGAAATTGCTGCTGCCGGTGCTGTATCCCGGCGCGCTCTTCTCGCTGGGCGACACGCACGCGGCCCAGGGAGACGGCGAAGTGTGCGGAACCGCCATTGAGGGGCCGATGACGGTCACGGTGCGCTTCGGGCTGCACAAGGGCGTGAGCATTCCAGAGCTGCAGTACACCACACCGGGCTCGGCGGTGGAGAAGGCCAACAAGAAGGGCTACTATGTCACGACCGGACACAGCCCGGATCTGTTTGAGGCGGCCCGCAAGGCGACACTGCACATGATCACGCACCTGACGAAGCATTATGATCTGACGCGGCACGAGGCCTATGCGCTCTGCAGCGTCGCCGTCGATCTGCGCGTGAGCGAGGTTGTTGACGCGCCCAACTGGTTGATTTCGGCATTCCTGCCGCTCGATAAATTTGAATAGTGAGTTGGGGGCCCCCACCCAA
>JAFMRP010000784.1 GCA_017354095.1 Ktedonobacteraceae bacterium | reverse complement strand
TGAGCGGGGCCTCGATGGCGACGCTGACCTGTCTGGCAGCAGCGCGTTTCTGGGCGGGCAAAGAAGCGGGATGGAACGTGCGGGAACAGGGGCTACAAGAACAGAAGCCAGATCTGGTCCTCTATCTCTCAGAAGAAGGGCACGGATGCATCCGCAAAGCCGCCGAGATGCTTGGCCTCGGCAGCAACGCCCTGCACCTGATCCCCACCGATTCGACCTTTCGGATGGACGTGGCGGCACTTCGAGCAGCCATTCAAGCGGACCGGACGATGGGGCGACAGCCTTTTTGTGTGGCGGCAAGCGCGGGGACGGTCAATACAGGTGCCATTGATCCGTTGTCACACCTGGCTGATCTATGTGCAGAGGAGTCTCTCTGGCTGCATATAGATGGGGCCTATGGGGCGGTCGGCAAAGTGGACCCACAGGTTGCGCCCCTGTTTGACGGCATGGAACGTGCACAATCGGTCGCCATTGATCCGCACAAATGGCTCTCGGTGCCGGTCGAATGTGGCTGTGCCCTGGTTTCTGACAAACACCTGCTTCGTGAAACCTTTAGCCTCGTTCCACCTTACTTACAGCTCGAAGAAGGTAAGGGCTTCGCCCATCTCCCCTGGTTCTCCGAGTACGGTTTCCAGCAGACACGTAATTTTCGCGCACTGAAGGTGTGGATGGTATTACAAGCCACGGGGCGTCAGGGGCTGAGACAGCGTATCCACCAGCATAATATGCTTGCGCAGCACCTGGCAGCGCTGATTGATGCTGCGCCTGACTTTGAGCGTCTTGCTCCGGTCACCCTGTCTATTGTCTGTTTCCGCTACCTTCCTCCAGAACTCAAGGATGATGGGGCAGCAATTGAGCAGATGAATCGCGCGCTGCTTCCCCTCCTCCAATCGGCGGGAGAAGCCTTTCTCACCAGTACCGTTCTTCACGGCCAGTTTGCGTTGCGTGCTTGTATCCTGCATGATGCAACCACGTTGGATGATCTCACCATCTTATTGGAGAGCGTGCGACACGCTGCAGAACGCTCTCGAAAACAGGAGCAATAACCATGGAGAAACACTACAGTGCCTACTTCTTCGACCTGGGCGGGACCTTACTGGCTCTTGAACATGATGAGATCGCCCGCTCCGAGACGGGCAAGGTCACACTGTTGCCGGGGGTAAGAGATCACCTTTTGTCTCTTGTTGGAACACCTGTGTTTGTGATTACCAATCAAGCTGGAGTGGCTTTGGGGCACCTCTCTGAAGCAACAGCGCGAAGCTTCATCGACCAGGTCAATGCTGCGGTGGGACAGGTGATTACTGACTATCGCATCTGTATGCACCACCCGCTCGCTGGCTGTCCCTGCCGTAAACCACAACCTGGGATGGTTTTGGATCTAGCGCGAACGCATGCGATCAACCTGGCAGAGGCCGCGTACATTGGAGATACGGCAAACGATGAGCAATGCGCTCAACGTGCCGGCGTTGGAACATTTTTGTGGGCGCCAGCTTTTTTCAGGGAAATCTGATCCTCGAAAATGTGTGTAAGAAGGTCGGACAAACATGCGACAGGTGAGCAGAGAGGAGACCACCAGCATGCAGCAATGTGAAACAGCCGAACTCATTTGGAAGCCGGGCACGGCAAACGATCACTGCTCAAGCGATCAGCCGCGACGCTCCCATCTCCATGAACTATTCGCTGGAGCGCTTGATGGGAGCTTGGAGGTGGCTCGCCCGCGTTTGCTGCGGTTGGCGCACCTGTCAGGGATCGGACCAGACGAAGCCGAAGATGTGGTGCAGGAAACGTATCTTGAGGCATGGCGGAGCCTTCCCAAGCTGCGCGAACCAGAGCGCTTGTCGGCCTGGCTCGACGGGATCTGCCGCAACATTTGTAAGCGCCACCTCCGCTTACAGGCGACGCGTACGCAGGCGGGCATATGGCCTACCAGCCTGGACGAGGGTGATACGTCCGCGTTCGATCTGCCCGATCCGCTTGCCATCGACCCCGCCGAAGAACTGGAGCACCAGGATATGCAGGTGCTGCTCGACCGTGCTCTAGGGTATCTCCCGGCAAGTACGCGTGAGTTGATCGAACTCTGTTACCTGGCAGAGGTCCCCCAGCATGAGATTGCAGAGCGGCTGGATATGAGCCTGGGAGCGCTTGAAGTGAAGTTGCACCGGGCCCGTCGCCGCCTGCACCAGGTCTTGCATGGGCAACTACGCGACGACGCCCAGGCGTTCGGGCTCCTGCGAGACGGCGATGAGGCGATGGGCTGGCAGGAGATGCGCTACTGGTGCTGGACATGCGGCAAACGGCGCGTGCGCGCGACGTTTGAGCAGCAAGCTTCAGGCATCAGAGTTTTTCGTCTGCGTTGCCCGAACTGCTCTCCTAAGTATCACATCGATCTGACTCCTACAGGCCAATGGCCACCGTTGGTGCCCATCCACAGTGCGATGCACTCGTTTCGTCCTGCTCTCAAACATATGCTCCTGGCCTGTGCAGGCGTCTCTGACACTATTTTCACGGCGCGGCATTGCCCAATGTGCCAATCCAGCGTACAGATAGACCTTCTTGATCGCAATGCCCCCGAGCATGAGAGACTCGCCACTGCTTCCCTGCCCCAAAGCATCTACTTCCGAGTAGCCTGCCCCACCTGCGGACCATATGAGGTTGAATGCATCAGTGTTTTGTTGAGGCTAAAGTCGGTGCTGACATTTTTTCTGGAGCGTTCGCGGGTCCTGATCCCCCCAAGCATCATGGATACCTACGCAGGACAGGATGCCATCCGCTCCCGACTGCTCGATCTCACGTCTGGCGAGCGGCTCACAATCATGACGCACCCGCACACCTTCCAGGTGATGACAACTATCGTGGAAAAATGAAGCAGAGCGTGCTCTCCATCCAAAAACCGTGTAAGGATAACGATAAAATCGCGACAGGGAAGTAACGAGAATCACTCCTGCGGGAGTGAAAGATCAATGTCAATTGGATCAGGAGAGAATGCTATGACTTTCAACTTTGCTCAACTTCAGGCACAACTGGACACACTGCGCGCCGCTCACCACGTACCGGGAGCGCAGCTTGCGGTGCTCGCAGATGGGAACCTTCATGAACTGGCGAGCGGGGTACTCCATCGGGGGACGGGCGTCGAGGTGACGTCCGACTCGCTGTTCCAGGTTGGCTCGATTACCAAGATCCACACCGCCACGCTGATAATGCAACTGGTCGCCTCCGGGACGCTGGATCTGGATGCACGCGTTCAGGACGTGCTTCCGGAGTTCGCCACAACCGACGAAGAGGCCACCAGAACGATCACCATCCGGAAATTGCTCAGCCATACCAGCGGTCTGGCGTCTGACTTCACCTACGACACCGGTCGCGGTGACGACTGTCTGGCTCGTTACGTCGAGGCGATCAGGCATGTGACCCTGGACTGTCCTCCTGGAATGTTTTCCTATTGCAGCACAGGATATAACGTGCTGGGCCGTATCATCGAGGTGCTGACTGGTCAGACCTGGGACGCGGCCCTCAAAGAGCGGCTGTGTGTCCCGCTT
>JAFMRP010000783.1 GCA_017354095.1 Ktedonobacteraceae bacterium | reverse complement strand
ACCCCTCGTGCTATCAGCAGGTGAGCGAGCCGATTGGCGCGAGCGTTGAGCTGGCTGTAGTTCAGCTCCTGCTCCTGGTAGACCAGAGCCACGGTTTCGGGCGATCTTCTGACCTGCTCTTCGAAGAGATCCACCAGCGTCTCCTCTGGAATCTCGCGCTGCGTCTGGTTCCAATCTTTTAGCACAAGCCTGCGGCTTCGCGCTGTAAGCAAATCCACGCACGCGAGCTGTCGTTCTGGGTCATCCACCACTATTTCTAACAGCCGCTCCAGACACATTACTATCGACTCCACCATCTCGGATTCGAACTTCTCGTGATAGTATTGCAGTCTGAGCCTCAATCTCTTTCCTGGAATCGCCGTCAGACTCATCGGATAATGTGTGGCATCATTTCCCTCAACGGCAACGATACGCAAGCCTGGTGCCGCTTTCTCGAGCATCTCGCGGTCAATCGGGTAGTTTTCGAACACCACCAGCGTATCGAACAACTGCCCCACACCCGCAATGCGCTGAAGCTCGACTAAACTCAGATGTTGGTGGGCCATCAGCCGTGACTGCTTATCCTGTATATGGCTGAACATCTCAAGGAGCCGGCTCTTCGGACTGATATGCACTCGCAAAGGCAGCGTGTTGATAAAGAGGCCGACCATGCTCTCGATGTCTTCAATGTCGCTCGCCCGCCCAGCCACGGTTACTCCAAAGACCACATCCTCGCGGCCAGTCAGCCGGCTTAGCAGTATCCCCCACGCGCCCTGCACAATCGTGTTCAGCGTAAGATTGTTAGCCCTCGCCTGCCGGGCGAGCGCCTCAGAAAGCCGCTCGGACAGCTCCAGGTTCATCGATAGAGGGTCAACCGGCGCGCCTGCTGGTGTTGGCTTTGCCAGCAGAGTTCCCTCTTCCATCCCTTTCAGCTCAGCCTCCCAGGCCATTCTCGCCGCAGCGCGGTCACGGCTTTTTAGCCAACGCAAGTACTCGCTGTAAGGGGAGACTCGCGGCAAATTTCCGGGACTGCCCTTGCTGTTATACAACGCCAGCAGGTCAAGCAACAGGACTGGTATCGACCATCCGTCCAGCAGAATATGATGATTGGTGAGCAACAGCCGGTATCGCTCTCGAGCGAACTGAATGATCCTGAAACGTAGCAAAGGTGGAGTGCCCACGTGAAAGTGGTGTCGCCGGTCTTCGTCCATTATTTGCGCCCACCGCTGATTGCGCTCCGACTCCTCAAAAATGGAAAGATCGGTCCTTTGCCATGGCAGAATCACTTCTTTTCTGATGATCTGAACTGGTTCTCGCATTCCTATGTGTTCGAAACAGGCCCGCAGAATGGAATGGCGCTTCATCAGCATGACGGCTGCAGCTTTGAGTGCCTCTTCGTCCAGCACCCCTTCTAAATCGAGCGACACCTGAACTGTATAAACATCTGGCGCTTGTTCGTCGTAGAGGGCATGGAATAACAGTCCCTCCTGTAGTGGCGTCAGAGGTAATATTTCTTCTGCCCCGGGATGTCTGGTTTCCAGTCTCTCGATCTCCTCCTGACTCAGTGAGACCAATGGCAGGTCCGACGGAGTTAGTCCTCCAACTCCCAGCTGGGTGAGATGGTTCACTGTTATCTCCAGCGCACGGAACCACCCTTCCGCCAATTCCCGAACCTCTTCCTCCTTTAACACCCTCGGCGCCCAGTTCCAGATGGCAATCAGTTGTGGCCCTTCGCCTCGATCCAGCATCAAGGCATTAACATCCAGCAGATGGCTCAGTGGCATCTGCGGATCACTGCCTCCGTCTATACCCTGGCTCTCCGGTGCTATCTCCCAATCGTCACCCATCTGTGCGGTGAAACGCCCCAAGTAGTTGAAGCCGATCTGTGCGCTGGCCAGCCCCGCCAGGATTCCGCCACTCTCCGAGTTTAGATAACGTAACAGCCCGTAGCCCAGACCGTTTTCCGGCAGCATCCTCAACTGCTCTTTGACGGTCTTAATCACCCTCTCTAGCGCATATCCACAATCCCAGGCCTTCTCCAAGTCGACTGCACCGGTGGAGAGACGAATCGGGAACATGCTGGTAAACCATCCCACCGTTCGCGAGAGGTCGATTCCATCGAAGATCGCCTCTCTTCCGTGTCCTTCTATATCGATGAGAAATTCATTCCCTGAAACTGCCCTCAGCCTCTTTCGCCATCGAGCGAGAGCAAGGGCAAATGCCGCCAGTAATAAATCGTTGATCCTCCCATGAATGGCCGCGGGAGCGCTAGTGAGGAGCATATGGGTCACGCTCGTCGGTAGCTTCAGCGCCAGCCTTCCTGCCGTTCCTACCGTGTCAAGAGCCGGATCCAGCCTTCCTTCGAAGAGGAGCGCCGTCGGCTCGCTCAGTATAACAGTCCACAGCGGAAGTTCTTTTATCCGCTCCCCATCGCGCGCCTCACCTTTGAGCCTTTCAGCCCAGCGCCGGAATGAACTGCTTTTAGCTCCCAACTCGGGATGCTTACCAGTTGCTAACGCCTCGCAGGCCAATTTCAGATCCGGTACAAGGATACGCCATGAGACGCTATCGACTGCCAGATGATGTACCAGCAAAAGCAACCTTCCCGGCCGCGCTCTTCCAGCGTTGAACAAGACCATCTGTACCATTACCCCGGCCTTTGGCTCTAATCGTCTCCCCGCTGCTTGCGACTCCTCGGCCAGGCATGCTTGAAGCTCATTTTTATCCAACTTCGATATATCGATCCACCGTGTGATATCGTGTGCTTTAACCGATCCGGTGTCCATGATTTCGAGAGTCCAATCCCCACTGTTATATTGTCCCTTCAACCGCATCCGTAATGCATCATGATGATCCAGTAATGCCTGCAAAGCCCCGGTGAGACTCCCATAGTCAAGGTATGGTGGGACTTGCAAGAGGATTGACTGATTGAAGCTACCAATCGGTCCCCCTCTCTCAACTAACCAACGCATGATCGGGGTCGGTTCCACCTCACCAACCGCGGCATCGGTTTCAGTAATAATTTGGCTTACATCTCCTGCTATGCCGATCAATGTCTCCACATCTTGAAATTGGAAGACGTCCTGCGGAGTGATCGATAATCCGGCCCGCCGAGCCCGGTTGACCAGTTGGATCGCAAGTATGCTATCGCCGCCGAGTTCGAAGAAATTATCATTGATACCGACGCGTTCTGCCCCCAGCACCTCCGCGAAGAGAGAACAGAGAATTTCTTCTTTGGGATTGCGGGGGGCGCGCCAGAGCGCCGTCGAGATCAATTCTGGCTCGGGCAAAGCCTTGCGATCGAGCTTACCATTGGTAGTCAATGGCAGAGCGTCCAGGGTAACGAGGGCCGCCGGAACCATATGGTCGGGCAGGCGCTCAGCCAACTGCCGGCGGAGCGCGCTGACATTGATTTCGGCCCCGGTAGCCGGAACCAGGTAGCCGACCAACCTCTTCTCTCCCAGGCGATCAGCGCGCACGAGTACCACAGCCTGGGCGACATCGGGAAACTCGCGCAGGGCGGCCTCGATCTCGCCCGGCTCGATGCGGAAGCCGCGAATCT
>JAFMRP010000782.1 GCA_017354095.1 Ktedonobacteraceae bacterium | reverse complement strand
GGCTTCTCGCTTCAGATCCCCCGCCCCCGTCACGACAAAGCCGACTCTACCAAGCAAGAGGCGTTCAAATGTGAACTCCCAGCACAGATCCAGCAGGTGCAGCATGCTTACCCAGCAGCCCAGGTAGAGCTGTGGAGTATGGACGAGCATCGTGTTGGCCTCAAGCCGGTCATCAGGCGTGTCTGGGCACAGAAAGGTCATCGTCCGATCATTCGTATCCAACAGCGATATGAATGGCTCTATGTGTACGGGTTCGTGCGACCTGAAACAGGGGAAAGCCACTGGCTGCTGTTCCCTTCGGTGGACATCGAGGTCTTCTCCCTTGCCTTGCAGCATTTTGCGCAGGCGGTCGGCACTGGTCAACATCGGCGTATCGTGCTCGTACTGGATCGGGCAGGGTGGCATGAGAGCAATGAGGTTGTCATACCAGAGGGTATCCATCTCTTGTTTCTCCCGCCCTATTCGCCGGAACTGCAATCCTGTGAAAGACTGTGGCCACTCTCCGACGAAACCATTGCCAATCGTCGCTTTGAGTCACTTGACGAACTGCAAGAGGCGCAAGCCGCGCGCTGTGTCGCCCTTCAGGATGATCCGTTCTATCTGCGTCAGCACACGCTCTTCCATTGGTGGCCTACCTCACGCCTAGAAGAACAGGACAGTGTTGCCTCCTGACATTGATGGATGGGACACACGAGAAATGGACTGGTAGCGCCAGGTTCATCCGCTGTAGAGTCGATCTATGGCAGTGAGCAAGGAGTCCTCATCTACCTCGATCAGGAGAGAACGACCAAAATAGCGTTCTGCTTCCTGCCAGATGAGTCGAGTCCAGTTCCAGAGGGCTCGTCCTGCTCGCCGCAGTTCCTGTTGGGAGCAATCCCTTGGCCACACCTGGGCCAGGATTCCCTGCTCCTGGGGGGAGAGGACCTGAGTAACGTAGCGATAGCTATGAGCACGCACCCCGCGCAGGGCTGCCACCAACGTGTACAATGCCGCCGCGCTTTCCGTCGCCATCCCCAGAGCACACCAGCCATCCCCGCGGGCATTTTTGCGATGCAGGTAGATCCAATTGCCGATGGCCTCCTCTAGCTTCCCTCGGGCCTCTTCCCAGGAGACCTCGATGGTTTGGTGGGTCGCTGTGGTCAGGAACTGGTGGAGTTGCTGGTTCTGATCCTTGAGGAGGTACACCTGAGAGGGGGCAGGCATAGGGCTTTCGACAGGTGGTCGATGCACCGTCAGATCGACTGGTTGCCAATCGGGTCCCAAGAAAGCCGTGGTAAACATGCTCTCTCCCGCAGTGGTGAACATGAGCCACTCGATGGTTCCAAGAGGGCTCAGGAGCTCCCGCACCGTCGTCTCAACATCGTCGTAGGCAGGATTGGTGACCCAGAGTTCCAGATCCAGATCAGAAAAGTGGTCTGCCGTTCCCCGTCCCAGCGAACCGGTGTAGAGCACCCCCAGCACCCGTGGATCCGCCTGGATAGCTGCTTCAAACTGGTTTAGAGGGAGAGAGGAGAAGGGAGGTTAGAATGGTTCATGAGATTACTCCTTCATACGAGCTGGCCTGAGCGATCGTGCTGGCTCGGTCATCGGTTCCGCCCCTTGTACTTCTTTCGTAGATCAATAATCGAGGGAATCATCTTCACCCCTAAAGAAATGCTATCACATATACCCCTCTCTTACAATATATTACCCTTTCTCCCGATTTTCCTTTCCTGCTGATCGATTGTGCTCCACGAACTGGCTTCTTTCGGGTGCGAACTCGGCAAGAGATTGATCAGTCATTACTCGGAGGTGGTATAACTCCTTGACACCGCCACCATTCTGTCGTAATATTCAAATTATGAAGGTAACCTTTGTAGTTATCCTTTGTAGTTATCCTTCCTATCTGTTGAGGTATGAATATGGACGAGCAACAGGGCGATCCCGAGGCTGCGCGTGCGTTAGCACTAGTCGGGGAACTTCGTGTTTTGCTGAGCAAACTGTATCGACGGCTACGTGCAGAGGCGCTTCTAGGAGATTTCACTCCGTCTCAGAAGTCAGTCCTCACACGTTTAGAGCGCGATGGTCCTGCAACAGTGACAACCCTCGCACAGGCAGAGGGCGTGCGCCCACAATCTATGGGTGCTACTCTTTCCGCCCTGCAGGCAGCAGGGTTCGTGAGTGGCGCACCAGATCCAACCGACAGGCGACAAACCATCTTGTCTCTCACTCCTACCTACCTGGAAGCGGCCAAGGCTCGCCGAGCAGCAAAGGAAGACTGGTTGTTCCGTGCCATTCGCACAAACTTCTCATTAGAAGAGCAAGAAGAACTCGCAGCCGCCATCGAATTACTCAAGCGTCTCGCCGATTCGTAACCCAGCAGGCATGGTTCAACTATTCAATGAAAAAAAGGTAGAATGAATGATGGAATGGATTTACTATGTTTCCTACTTCTTTGGTGGCGTTTTTCTTGCAAACGCTGTTCCACATTTTGTAAGCGGCGTGATGGGGTGTCCCTTTCAAAGCCCATTTGCTAAACCTCCTGGCCAGGGGCTTTCTTCTTCGACGGTAAACGTGCTTTGGGGATTTCTCAACCTGGTTGTTGCTTATGTTCTTCTCTGCCGTGTTGGAAACTTCGATCTACGCTCTACAGCTCATGTTGTTGTCTCGGGGTCAGGTGTTCTTCTCATCAGTATGATGGGGGCACGCGGCTTCGGACGGTTTCATGGTGGCAATGCTCCTGGTGCACTCTCCTCAAAGCGGACCACAGAAGAATAAGAAAGTCTTCATGCCCATATACGTCTTCTCTGGAGTAGACTCTTATGCAACCAACTCATTCTGGCAGCCCAAAACAGGCCATGCCTGAAGCGCTCATCGAACATTCGCAGCAAGCCAATGGCTTGCTGCGTACGTTTAGCGCCTTGCGACACCGTAACTATCGGCTCTTCTTTTTGGGGCAAATGATTTCATTGATTGGGACATGGATGCAAACCACCGCGGAGGCATGGCTGGTCTTGCAACTCACCCACAGCGCATGGCTGCTCGGCATGGTGGGCGTGCTGCAATTCTTGCCTGTGATGGTGCTCTCCCTCTTTGGCGGTGTGCTGGCTGATCGGGTACCCAGACGCACCCTGTTGCTCGTGGCACAGTCCGTTGCACTTGTGCAAGCGGCCATCCTGTGGATACTCGTGGTAACGGGAACGGTCCAAATCTGGCATATCATGGTCTTGGCGGCGCTACTGGGTATGACGCAAGCGCTGGATACGCCCACACGGCAGGCATTCGTGGGTGAGATGGTGGGGCGCGAAGATCTGCCAAATGCGATTGCACTCAACTCGTCGCTCGTCAATATGGCTCGTGTGCTGGGACCTGGTCTTGGCGGTCTACTCATTGCCTGGCTCGGAGTCGCGCCGCTTTTTCTGCTCAACGCCATCAGTTTTGTCGCCGTCATCATCGGACTGTTCATGATCGATCAACACACGTTGCATGCCTTGCCCAAGAGACACACGGACGCGCCAAAAATCAGCACCTTCCAGAGCTTGCGCGAGGGTCTGGTCTACGT
>JAFMRP010000781.1 GCA_017354095.1 Ktedonobacteraceae bacterium | reverse complement strand
GTCTGAGCATAGGCCCGTCCCTCGTACAGCGCCTGCAATGCAAATATTGCATCACTGCGTATATCGAGACTGAGGCAATTGGGTGCCAGTGGCAGGCGCAGCCGCGTGGCCAGCCTTGCCGCCAGGTCTCGTCCATTCGCCGCTGCGCTCAGCGCGATCAGTGTCGGCGGCCTGCGTATCGAAAGCAGCCATCTCAATGCTTCAACATAAGCTCCAGTAGTATAATACTTTAGCTCTTGATGTTCGTGCAGATAGAGCCGCTGCACTCCTCGCAGCCCGGCCAGTGAAGGCAGTTCTGCCTCAGGAGCACGCAAGAGTATGGCACAGACCTCTACAGGCTCGGCTTGCTGCTGCCGGGTGCGCCGGGCACAGGCCAGTACCTCACCCAGTAGCTCAGCATTCTGTTCGTGCGTAGCATCATCGCCTTCCAGCACAGCCCAGAATTCAGTTGTATCGTTCATCGAGATCTCTCCATGTGCATCCTCTGCTCCGGCCTGGCCGTCGTAAAACCCGCATCATAATCATATCACAAATTAGGTTTTACTCTTGTACTTAGAACATATGTTTGATATAATATGGCATGCCAAAAAGAATAACTAATTGGTTCTCGTTTTCAATGGCACCCGCTGAGAAGAAAAGGCATAACTCAATGAAGCTCAACACACCTGTCGCCATCATTTCTGTTCTGGTTGATAACCAGGACGAGGCGCTCCACTTTTACACACAGAAACTTGGCCTGGAGAAACGTACAGATGTAACGTTTGGTCCGGGTCTGCGCTTGCTGACGGTCGCTCCTAGAGGCCAGCAAAAGCCTGAAATCGCGCTGGCCACACCCGATGTGAAACGCATGGGCGAGGAACACATCAACGCGTTAAAGGCGCGACGTAGCCATCGTGCTACTCCCTGGATTTTTGATACCGATGACTGTTGTCAGGTGTACGAGATGCTCAAGGCTCGTGGCGTTAACTTTGTGAGCGAGCCTGTTCGGCAATCCTATGGCCTGGAAGCCGTGTTCGAGGACCCTTATGGTAACACCTTCGTTCTGCTGGAGCCAGCTCCAGAGGTTCGAGCGTGGTTTGAACGCCACTATACGGGCACAGCTGCTTAGCTGATTGCTACAGACAAACTGATGAATCGTCATCCACCGGAGTAGCTGGATGGCGTCTAAGGAGAGATTGTATGTTACAGGTCGCGGATTTGCCGCTTGAAAATGCTCGTGTGTATACACAACAGATGCATTCTACAGCCATCGAGCAGGTGATTCAGACGATGCGCGAGCATTTAGCCGAGCCATTATCGCTAGAAGATATGTCCGATATCGCCTGTCTAAGTCCCTTTTATTTCAACCGCATCTTTCGCCGTACTATTGGATTACCACCGGGTGAGTTCCTCTCGGCCTTGCGCCTGGATGCGGCCAAGCGCCTGCTACTGACGACCGATCTCAGCATTACCGATATCTGCTTTGAAGTTGGCTACATCGGTCTGGGCTCGTTTACCACGCGCTTCACTCAACAGGTTGGCGTCCCTCCACGTCTCCTGCGTCACCTGGCCCGCAATACTACCCTGACCGTGTCACGTCCCCTGGAGGACGCTCCTGTCACCACCGCCCGTAGCTTGCCAGCCCTGGCTGGCTCAATCCAGGCACCTTCCCCTTTTCAGGGCGATATATTTATTGGACTTTTCCCCAAACCTGTGCCTCAAGGACGGCCCGTGCGCTGTACTATGCTGCACACTCCCGGCTTTTTCTGCATCGACTCTGTTCCCGTTGGCACTTACTTTCTGCTGGTTGCAGCCTTCCCACGATCAAGCGATCCGCATACCTATCTCCTGCCTCCCGCATCACTGCTGGTTGGCTCGGCTGGGCCACTCTCGTTCCGTGACAAACAGGCCATCATCACTGCTGAAGTCAGGCTGCGCCCTTGGCGTCCAACCGACCCGCCCATCATTGCTGCACTGCCTTTTCTCTAACAAAGTGCCAGCTTACCACTTAGATCAGGTACTCATCGTGCTCTGGAGAGCTCACGCCTCTTCTCCGAAGCGAGGCTCGATGGCTGGTTGGCGTGGAATTTCCAGTTTATCTCGTTCGATGATTAATGAGAGGCTTACTGCGGGTAAGACAGTTGCTATGCCAGCTATATCAACTCCACCACCAGCATAGCAACGTGAGGATTGTTAGCGGTGAATAGTACTCCGTTGCCACTGATCTCGTGGCTTCAAACGCCTGCTCGAACGGCTGCCTTCTCCGTAGCGTGTCTGGCGCTTGTGATAATTTTTGGGGAGATGCGTGTCGGCCGTTAGCTGCTGCCAACCCGAACCAGCCTCCACTTTGAACACCCCTATATAGCCGCCCGGTAGTAGCTCAAATGGCCGGTGGATTGCGGAACTATGATCGAAGCGTGCGCTGTTGGGCTGGCGAAACGACTCGAACCAGGTTGGGTAGACAAAGTCCGAGACGGGCGTCCCATTAATGCTATAGCCGTAGCTCTCAGCCTCACAGGCATCGCAAACCTCGTAGGCGTAAAGAGTACCGTTCTGCTGCGTCGACTGTACGAACACGGTCAGGTTGATATCGGGATCAGCCAGCATCTCCAGCAATTCGTGACTGGTGGTGACGGTCCACTGATAGCCGGCCTTCATGTCGTCAGCGGCGAAAACTTTCGCGATCGGTAGCCCCTCGCTCGTTAATTCGTGATATCCCAGCGCACCTGCCTGATCGGAATTGTCGAGGATAGTCAGCCACCAGGCTCCTGATGCGGGTTGGCTGCCTCGAGGTATAAAGACCAAATCGGCATCGATACCCCAGGCAGCTGCGAAATCTCGATGCACCTGTGTCTGTAGTGTCGGTACAACGGCTCGCACCTGCTGATCCGTTAATATGTTACTCTCGTTCATTACCGCGATCTGAATAGTTGCCATAGCTCCTCCCTTTCTATCTACTCCCTCCACATAAACACGACGCCTGCTCGTGTGACACAAAAAGCCCACAACTACAGTATACCCATCAGTACAAATTGATCTGGCTGACTATAGCGATAACGCCCGCGCCGCACGCTCTCCATCCAGAATGGCATGTTCGACGCGGCGTGGAGCCACGCAATCACCAACGCGTAGCAATTGCGCAATCTTGCCCTGCAACTGGTGATAGAGCGTGTCATTAGCTGCCTGTGGCGTGGCCATCACTGCCAGCGCGACGTTTTCAATCTGACGGCTCTGTCCACTATAGTTGTTCATGATGGTCGCACTTCCTGGACCAAGGCTGGCCAGGAAAAAGTTCGGTGTCAGGTACATCCGTCTGGCAAGCGCTCGCCGATACCACAGTTCAATGTCCAGCGTTACACTCAGATCACCGCCAACATAAAATTGTGGCGTGACAATTTCAATCTGGCAGCCCTGCTCAGCGAGAAACTCCGCCGCGCTGGTTGCCTGGTGAAAGCCCAGCTGATCATAGATGAGCACATAATCGCCCGATCGCGCGCTTTTCTCGCTTGTGAGCACCTCCCAGACGCTGGCGACATGTGGCAGGTCGGATCCAGGAATAGCAGGG
>JAFMRP010000780.1 GCA_017354095.1 Ktedonobacteraceae bacterium | reverse complement strand
CTCGCTGGCGCTTTCATGGTTTTTCCTGCTCGGTCCCTCTATCGCCGGCCTGACGCAGGCACCCAGCCCTGGAGCGGCCTTCCTCTCTATCTACTTCCCGACTGGAGATCTCTTCCTGGTAGCGGTCGGTGCGTTCCTGATGTTCAGTCCACTCTCCAGCCGCGCACAGCAACCGGTCTTTCTGCTGCTATGCCTTGGCCTGTTCTTCCTGGCTATCACCGATAGCCTGCTCGGCTACTACTCGCTTTCCTTCAGCTTCAACACCGGCACCATTCAAGACGTGTTGTGGCCGCTGAGCATGGCGCTGGTTGGGCTGGCGGCAGTTGAGTATCCCCGCAGTATCGCGCGCGAGCAGGAGCAGAACGCACGAGCGCAGAGTGCAGCACTGGCGCTGGCAGCGTTGACGCCGAGCCGTACATCGCAGTTTACGACGACGGCGCAAACCATCGCGCCCTTCATCCTGGTCCTGGTGACCTGTACCATGCTACTCACCGTCATTGCCCCGCAAGGTGGCAGCGTGCTCATCCAGGCCGACGTCATCGCGCTGGCTCTCATCCTGATCGTCGTCGTACGGCAGGCCTTGACGTTAATTGAAAACAACCGTCTGACCATGCAGATGCGCGGTGAACTGGTCATCTCACGCAGAGAGCTGCAAGTGACGCGGCGTGAAGCCGACGAGGCCACGCGCACAGCGCAAGAGAAGCGCATTCTGGAAGAGGGGGTCGCGACACTGCGCTCCGTACACGCTCGCGTTGCGCGCGGCGACTTCGCGGCACGCGCGCCAACAGTGTCTGGTCCCTTGCTGCCCATCGCCATGAGCCTCAACCTGATGCTGGATCGTCTGAGCGCGATGTCTCAGCGCGGCACACGCTACGACTTGCTGGTGCAGGAATGCAAATTCGTGCAGGGCGCGGTTGAACGTCTGGGTCAGGGGCAGCCCGCCTGGCCGGCCAACCAGCCCATGCCGCAGCGCGCCACAGAGCTGCGTTCGATCTTCCTGGGCCTGGCGCATTTACAACGGCTGCAGGAGAACCAGTGGAGACGCCTGAAAAGCACACTGGAGTCGCTAAACAACCTGACGCGGCGCCTGCGCGACTCGCTGCACGAGATACGCCATTCGACGTTGTTCAAAGATCAGGAGCAAGCCGCTTTCGAGCGTATGCTTATCGACCGCGTGGTGCGTGAAGCGGATCTGCTGGAAGAGCAACAAAGCAACCTGCTGCACCACGCCGAGCAAGCAAGTATGCGCTACGAACCGTCCTACGCGGCTACTCCTCGCACGCCGGCTTACGAAACGCCACGCGAGCCATTCAAGCCAGCAACGATGCTTCGCTACGACACCCAACCATCCGAAGTACAGCCGCACGACCATGCAGCATTGATGCCGGGTCAGCAGCAAGCACATCACCTCTACAAGAGATCTGTGAACGAATAGCAGTGTGTGGGTTCGCCCGGAAAGGTTCATATGCAAGATGGGCATGAGCATTCGGTACGGGACACAGGGCGAGAGCAAAACACGTTGTCTTGGTCATGAAGTACACACCGTTTCCGCGGATGAGATTATCTGTCACACCTGCGGCACACTCGTCGCAGGGGCGCAGCTTGGCGTCTACACCGTACAACGTCACCTGGGGCGGGGTCGCAGTGGCAGCGCCTACCTGGCCACGCATCTGCGCACCCATCAACCGGTCGTGCTCAAACTCTTTGCGCCCCAGGATGCCAGCGTGCAGCTATGGGAATTGGCGCGCCGCGAAGTGCGGGTAGCGACAGCGCTGCGCCAGGGCTCGATCCTCCCCATCTTTAGCAGCACCTACTGGCAGCCGGAAACGGCCCGCGGCCAGGAGCAGATTCCGCAGATGACACCCAGGCGTCCCACCTATCTGCTTACGCTGTGCCAGTACGCGCCCATCACCCTGGCACACTTTGTATCCCAAGCTGGATCGGGACAGGCCAGCGCCGAACAGCGCAAACGTATGCTTATACGTCTGCTCGGCTTCGTGCGCCAGCTTGGAGCCACATTGAGCATGGCCCACGCGCGAGGCATCATTCACGGAGCGCTGGTTCCCGGCAATATTCTGCTGGACGAGCACGACCATGTCTGGCTGGCGGATTTTGGACTGGGGCGGCTCCATCCGCCTCCGCAACCTTACCTGGCACCGGAGCTGATCGCCGCGATCCGGGCCGGTCAGAAGAACATACAGGTATATTGGGAAGCGGGCACGCCAGCCAGCGACCAGTATATGCTGGCAATACTCTGCGAGTATATGTTCAGTCGCTTACTGCGCGCTACCGATTACGAGCCACTGCTGCCCGTACTACAATGCGCCGCCAGCGACCTGCCGACACGGCGCTTCGCCAGCGTCGACATCTTTTTGCACGAGCTCATCGCGCAGGCGACACGCGCATACCATCTATCGAGCGGTGAGTGGCAGCACTACTACACATGGAACGCGCCTGAGACGCCGATGCCAGTGACAAACCCGAGCCGCCCACTGCTGGGATCGGGAGTTTACCAGCGCGATAGCCGTCCACTATCGGGCGCTACGCATATGCTCACGGCGCCGCAGACACCCACGCCGTCCACCTCATTGCCCAGCGTAGACGACTGGGAGCGGCGTGGCGATAAACTGTTCACCATGCACGATTACGAAAACGCGCTCAGAGCCTACCAGCGCGCCCTGGAGGTCACCCCGGACAAAGCGGCTACCTGGCTGGCACTTGGCGACACGCACTTCGCGCTTGAGGATTACCAGCAGGCGTTGCGAGCCTACGAGCGAGCGATGCTGCTCGATCCCAACGAAGCACAGGCCTGGGCCAACCGGGGAACGGCGCTCGACGCGCTGGGACGCCATAAAGAGGCGCTGGACTGCTACGAGCGCGCGGAACAACTACGATAATTGGAGGGAGAAACGCGTAATGCTGAGAGAGTACACACAGGGACTTGTGCATCCGGCCAGATCGGACACGCAGGTATTGATACGTGGATGCGCCATGCTGGCACCGGGAGAGCCAGGGAATCTGCGCTACGGACAGGATATTTTGCTGCTGAATGAGCGCATCGCAGCGGTGGGCGACAGCGGAACCGTGGAGTACAATCCACAGCGGCTCACCAGCGTTATTGATGGCCGGGACCGCATTGCCGTTCCCGGCCTGATCAACGCCCACACGCACTCGCTGGAGAACCTGCTCAAGGCCATATCACCATCACTGCCACTGGAGCTCTGGCTCATCCCGCTTTTTGGCAGCGCCGACGGCTGGTCGCCGGACTTTGTGTATCTCAGCACAATGCTAGGGGCGGTAGAGATGCTCAAGACGGGCACAACCGCCGTATTAGATCACCTGTGGACCAATGCGGGGGTGGCGCGAGACTACCTGGATGCCGCGATGCGCGCCTACCGCGATGTCGGGCTGCGGGCCGCGGTCGCGCCCTCGATTGAAGACCAGGATCTTGTGCTGGAGATCGGGCATGATTATGGAATCACCTTCCCTGAACACCCCTTTACTGACCGTTTCGAGGCCTGGTCTTCCATTGAGGAACAGTGGGAAGAT
>JAFMRP010000128.1 GCA_017354095.1 Ktedonobacteraceae bacterium | reverse complement strand
CGACCTCGCCAGCCAGGACCCCTCCGTGCAGGCCGAGCCTACTGATTTCGACCGCCACCCCTTCCTGCTCACCGTGGAGAATGGGACGCTGGATCTGCGCACGGACAAGCTGAGCCCGCACGATCCGGAGCACCTGATCACCCGCTGTGCCCCTGTTGCCTACAACCAGGAAGCCCGCTCTCCTCGGTGGGCCTCCTTTATTGAGGCCTGCCTGGATAATGATCCCGAATATCGCCGCTACTTGCAGGTGGCTATCGGCTACAGCCTGACCGGCGGCACCCAGCAGGATGCCTTCTTCCTGCTGCACGGCACGGGTCACAATGGCAAAACGACCCTTCTGGAAGCGCTGGCCTACGTGCTGGGAGACTATGTGCTGCGCTTGCCCGTCAATGCCCTGCTGCATTCGCGTGCCCTGACCGACCTGCGCATGAGCGCCTCGACCTTCACTGGCCGCCGCCTGATGCTGCTGACCGAAACAACCGCCGAACATCGGCTGAGCCTGAGCACGCTCAAACGGCTCACGAGTGGCGAGCCGCTCTTCCTGCCGCCCGGACAACCTGGCGACCCGCCACAGCCCTTCCATCCCACCTGCAAACTCTGGCTGGCCACCAACCACCTGCCCCACATCCCGGAACAGACCCCGGCCATCTGGCGCCGGCTCAAGCTCTTACCCTTCACGGTCTCTTTCGAGAATCGTGAGGATCGCACCCTCTTGGAGAAGTTCCAGAAGGATGCCCCCGCCATCCTGGCCTGGGCGGTGCAGGGCTGCCAGTTGTTGCTGCAATGCGGCATGCCCGAACCTCCCCTTGTCGCCCAGGCCATCGCCAACTATCGCGCCGACCAGGATGAGCTGGCCGACTACATCGCCGACCGCTTCGACCCCGGCGCAGACCGTGTCACGCCCGCCCGCGAGGTCTATCGCGACTATTACACCTGGGCCACCGACGCCCACCTCCATCCCCTCTCCGAAACCGCCTTTGGTCGCCAGTTGATTGCTCGTGGCTACAAGCGTGAACGTACTACCTCTGGTCGCGTCTACCGGGGCCTGGCCCTCAAACCGAAAGCCAGGCCAGCAGCCTCGCACACCAACGGCACGCAGCACCCCCAGGACCATCCTGGCAGCAGCATCACATCATCATCCCTGGAATCCTCCCTCCCGCTCGAATCGATGCGACCCTTCTACCAATCATCGCACCCTTACCAGTATCCTGGCGACACGAGCAGGTACTAGCCATGAGAAATCTCGTGAATCGGCCTGGGAAGCAGTCCTGTAGGGTTATGCATAGTTATGCAGGGTTGATGTAGGGTTATGTAGGGTTTGAATCGGCCTGGGGAGCGGCCCTGTAGGGTTATGTAGGGTTTTGGTACGAGTTTTCGCAAAACACGAGTTCCAGAGTGCATCCCCCTCCCATGGAGGTGTTTTGAGGAGGTGGTCGCGTTGGTCCTGTAGGGGCAGGGGGTGGTGAGGGGTTGGGAGGGGCCCTTGAGGCTGCCCGTCGTGCCCTCCGAGGTGGTCGGAGGGATGCGAGTGGCCGTCCCGCGAAGAACCGCGATCCTTTGCCCCTTAGCTGGGGGCGCGGGGGCTTCGCCCCCGAGTATTTATCCTTTTGCAAACAAAAGATTGCAACTTTCGCTGGCTCTGCCTATAATGCAGAGGCACAAGCAAAAAAACCTGGGAACAACATCACAATGCAAACACTACCCATGCACAATAGAGACGAATACGGCTACCCCCTTCATCCCGACTCGCGCCGTAAGCTTCGCGCCACCCTTGTACAGACCAGTAAGCGCATCCTGCTCGGCGCCATCTACCTGCTCCTGGCGCTGCTGGGATGCGGTTTAAGCGCGAAACGGCTCTGGCGGCGGCCCGCACCGCTCTCGACGCGTACCTTTCACCCCCGGCGCATCCTCGTCATCCGGCTCGACCTGATCGGCGATCTCGTGATGTCACTGCCCGTCGTGCGTACATTGAAACGTACCTACCCCGATGCGCAGATCGACCTGCTGGCCACTCCTGGCAGTGCCAGTATCCTTGCCGGAGCAGATCCCGACCTGCGCGAAGTCATCACCTACGATCCCAATATCTGGCGACGCCCCACCGCTCTACTGCGCCCGCGCAACTGGCGCGAAGCGCGTGCCCTGCGCCAGCGCCTGCGCGCCAACCACTACGACCTGGCCGTGAGCGTCTTCGGTCCCTGGGCTGCCATCCTGGCCGTTCTAAGCGGTGCTCCCCGCCGCGTCGGCTATGGCGCGGAAGGCTATCCCGGCTTTATGACCGATAGCGCCCCCGGTCGTCACTGGCAGCCCGGCGAACACCTGCACGAAATCGATTATGACCTGCTCCTGGCCAGCATGGCCGGCGCGACCATCCAGCCCGAAGATCGCAGCCTGCGCCTCTACGTCTCCACGCAGGCACAGCAGGAAATCGAAGCCCTGCTGCTCCAGGAAGGATTTCGCCCGGACAGACCGCTCATTGCCTGCCACGTTACCTCCAATAACGGCCAGTCCAAGCGCTGGCCCATCCCCTACTGGAGCACGCTCATAGATCGTCTCATCCAGGAAGACGACGCCAATATCGTGCTGACCGGCGCCCCCGTAGACCTGTCCATCATCAAGGCTGTGCTGGACCGTGTGCAGGCGCGGAGCTCATCCCCGATCAATATGGCCGGCAAAACCAGCCTGGCGCAGCTCGCTGCCCTCTTACAGCGTACCAATCTGCTGATTACCGGCGATAGCGGACCCATGCATATCGCAGCTGCCGTAGGCACGGCGCTCATCGCCATTCATGGCCCCACCGACCCTGCCCACAGCGGCCCCATCAGCCCGCAGGCCACAGTACTGCGCAGTGACATCTGGTGCAGTCCATGCTATCATGCACAGGGACCTGCCGACTGTCGCTTTTTCACTACGCAGTGTATGAAGAACATTACGCCCGATCAGGTATTGCGGGTCGCTCGTCAAAAAGTTCCCCTGGAGGCGCACGAATAATGCATACTGACTCGATTACCCTGCCCCATAATGCTCGTATCCTGGTCGTCAAGCTGGCCGGCATCGGCGATCTGCTGCTCTCGACCCCGGCCCTGCGTGCCCTGCGCGAAACTTACCCCCAGGCTCGCATCGATCTACTGCTCACTCCTGAATCCGCCGGGCTGCTCAAGGGCTGGGATGCCATCGATAATATCATCGTATTGGACAAATACCTGTTTGACTACCTGCCGCAGATGCTCACTCATCCACAACATCTCCTGCGCCTCCGCGCCTTCTGGAAAACACTGCGCTCCGTCCAGTACGACGCGGTCCTGCTCTTTCATCACCTCACGCTGCCCTTTGGCCGTCTCAAACATCAGCTCTTGATGCGCGCAACGGGCGCGAAATGGCGAGTGGGCCTGGATAACGGGCACGGCTGGTTTCTCAATGTGCGTGTGAAAGACAACGGCTTCGGCGCGCTGCACGAGGCCGAGTACAGCATGGCCATCGCGCGTGCCGTGGGCGCGCAGATCACTGATAAGCGCCTCATCCTCCCATTAAGCGACGACGAGCGTGCGCAGGCGCGCACGCTCGTCTATGGCGATTCCCTTCCCTCAGAGGCCATTCACCCCATCATAGCGATGCACCCCGGCAGCGGAGGCTACAGCACCGCTCGTCGCTGGGCCCCTGAACGCTTCGCGCAGCTCGCCGATACGCTCTCTCGTACCTGCGGTGGCCAGATCTTGCTCGTGGGAGGACCAGAGGAAGCGGAACTGCATCAACAGATTATGGGCCTGCTGACTTCCGCTATGCCGGTGCGCAGCCTTGCCGGCAAAGGCAGCGTCAGAGTCGCGGCGGCAGTATTTGAACTGGTAGATCTCTTCGTCGGCAATGATGCTGGCCCCATGCACCTCGCCGCTGCCGCTGGCGCGCCTATCGTCGCCATTTTTGGCCTCTCAAATCACCAGGCCTGGGGACCATACACGGGCGATGTGCCGGGCAGGCACGCTGCCGTCGTGAGGCTCGACCTGCCCTGTATGCCCTGCTTCTATCGCGATCACGACCTTGGCACGCCGGAGGGCTGCGCTACCCGCGATTGCCTCGCCCTCCTCGGCGTCGACCCGGTCGCTACCGCCTGCCGCCGCCTCCTCCGCGAAACCGGCGCCATTAACTCGTCGGCGTAACCTTCACCTGCCGCTGGATCGGCCGCGTGAAATTCCCTATCTCTACCTCGGGCACCTCGCGCCGCAGGATATCAATCAGCTCGCGCATGCCGAGCGCCTTCCCAAGCGACTCCAGGCTCGGCATGCGTGGCAGCAGCACCTCAGGATCGATATTAAGATTGCGCAACTGGATCAGGCGCAGCCCCGTCTCGCGCACAAAGCCTAGCAGAGCCTCCACCTCCCGTTCGCGATCAATCATGCCAGGGAAGCAGAGCAGATTAATCGAACTATACAGGCCCTCATCGCGCGCCCGCTTCAGCCCCTCCTTCACATCCTCAAAACGATAACCGATTGGTCGGTAATAGGCCGTGTAGGTCTCAGGATGGCCGGAGATAGTGCTGACGCGAATCGTATCCAGCCCCGCGTCGTAGAGCCGCTGGAGCCAGCGTGGATTGCTGCCGTTCGTATTGATATTGATCACACCCCTGGTGGTGCGCGCCCGTATCGCCTTGATGGCCTGCTCAATGCGTTTCCACTGCATCAGTGGCTCACCTTCACAGCCCTGCCCAAAACTGACAATCGCATCCTCAGCCTGCTCCAGGTGCGGCACCGCTACCTCCACAATCTCGTCAACGGTCGGGATAAAGGTTAATCGATCCTGGGGCGAGATCAGATCCTCTTCCTCCTGCTTCGAGATGCAGCCGATACAACGCGAATTACAGCCGGGCGAAACCGCGATCGCCATCTCCCAGCGCCCAAAAAAGAGATTACTGGCCGTCGGACACGAATAGTCAAGCGCGCAATGAGCATGCTGTGCCACAATACGATTATGCGCGTACTCACCCTGCTTCTTCTGTACCAGCCTGGCCAGTTTGTTTTTGTTGAAAGCCCGTGGATGCCATTTGCGCGGGTCATCGGTCGAAGCGGCGGCAACATAAAGCTTGCCGTTCAAACCCGCCACCGCGCTATAACCAAAGAATGGCAGCGGCTCAGTCCCCGGCACCTTTTCGTAATCCGGCAGCAGCGTACGCGTATAACCAATGGGCAGTAGAGCGGCCAGCGCCCAGCCACGCTCCCGCGCGATCACCTTGCGCTCACCGTTGCGCCTGCGGCCAGCTGCCAGCCGATCTGGCATCATTGAGAGCGTAACGCCATCCGGCAGCGGGATCAGATCAGCGCTCTCGATTGAGCGTCCGCCAAAAGCGAGTGCCTGCAACTGTGGCTCCTCGCGTAACTCCCCAGAAGGAGTAACATACATCAGATATGGAATGGGCATGCAAATCCTTAATGTGAAATCACTTCACTCTTTCGACTGCGCCTGGTATCCCCTCTCAAGAGGCAACACCCGGAGCAGCATCCACGCGTCAACCCGCTTGAGGATACTGAAATGAGGATACCGGCAAGAACCGTCTCAAAAGCTCACAGGAGCCCCCCGCTTAATGCATCGGCGGTGGGGTGGCTGGAATTCTGGGGCTGGTGGGCCTCTCCTCGCTATAATCGTCATCAAAGATACGCTGGAACCCGCCAGTAACACCCGCTTGCGTATGCGTCGATACGCGCTGCTCCAGTTCCCGCGACTCCTCATAGACAAAACTTAGCAGGATATGATCTCCGCGCATGCTCTGGCCCATATGACGAATGCGTGGGTGCTCCTCCTCCATCCAGGCATTGACCAGGGCCTCCAGCACGGACATGCTATCACCACACTGAGCGCTATCAAAGCCTTTGAATCTATACACCTTCCAGTCCTTTCGGTTGAGCAAATAGCATTATACCACACGCATCAGAAACGCACGATCAGTGGCTGGCACTATCTATTGTAGCATTTCAGGTGGTAAATTACTATATTGTAGGACAATAAGGTACTTGAGATGCCGCGTCAGAGGCGTCGTCAGCACGGCCAAACTCTTCCTTCAGTGACCCGCTGTTACCGTGACGCCCAGGCGCTGCAACTCCTCAAAGTAATGCGGATAACTCTTGGCGATATGTTCAACACCGCTGAGCGTCAATCCCTCGCGGCTGCGCAGCGCTACCGTTGCCAGCGCCATAAGCAGGCGATGATCACTATGCCCATCGACGCTTACCCCGCCAGCGATGCCTTCTGGTCGTCCACGTACCACAATCGCGTCACGCTGCGGGGTCACAGCGCACCCCGCCCGGTTTAGCTCAGCGCACAGATCATCGATGCGATCCGACTCTTTGTAATGCAGGCCCTCGATATTGTAAAAAACACTCTCACCCTCGGCGAAGCAGGCAATAGCGACCAGCACAGGGATGCAGTCAATGACGCGGTCTCCATCCAGGCGAATGCCGCGCAGCGTTCGACCTCCGCGCAGCGTGACAGTCTCTCCATCAATTCGCAGATCCACCCCCATTGCACGCAATGCCCCCAGCAGCGTCGTTCCTACCTCGTCATCCGAGCGCAGCCGCGTTAAGCGCAGTTCGCTGTGGGGATCGCTGGCGACCGCGCACAGCGCCAGCAGCGCTGCTGCCGAAGGGTAGTCGCCTGGAAGCACGTACTCACGCGCCTGGTAGCTCTGCCCTCCGGCAATATGAAAATGGCGCAGCGCTTCGTCGTGTTCAATACGAATGCCAGCCTCGCGCAGCACTTCCAGACTGGCTCGCACCAGCGGCTGCGATTTCAGCTCGTCCACCACGTCGATATTCAGCGCCTCCTCCAGTAGAGGCGCCAGGAATAGGAGCGCGCTGAGATATTGTGAACTGCGCGCCCCTGAGATTTCGATATGCCCGCCATGCAACTGGCCGCCATAGATGGTAACCGGCAGACAACCCTCCTCGCCCGTTCCAATACACCGCGCTCCCAGTTGTGTCAGCGCGGTGAG
Organism: Ktedonobacteraceae bacterium; assembly: GCA_017354095.1. Taxonomy (GTDB): domain Bacteria; phylum Chloroflexota; class Ktedonobacteria; order Ktedonobacterales; family Ktedonobacteraceae; genus Bu33. The sequence goes on along the minus strand of JAFMRP010000128.1, from coordinate 2,218 downwards.
CAACTCGCGGTTGGGCCGTTTGCCTAGCGATTGGGGATGATCGGTGACAAAGGTTACCTCAGAACACAGTCCCCCCAGCCCAAGCAGCAGGCGCGATACCGCTCCGGCATTGCCAACATTAATGGTAGTCGCTTTGCCATGCGTGGCTTGTTGAATACCCCGTGCCCCTCCGGTTCCCCGCACACGCAGCACTTGCCGTGACTCGTCTGCCCAGCTTAGCTCCGCGCCCAGCGCCCGGCAGCCGCGAAATAAGGCCTCGCTATCATCGCTTTCCGCCGGGTAATAGACGCGGCTCTCTCCTTCGGCCAGGCTCGCCGCCAGCAAATATCGCAGCGTAAAATATTTGGAAGATGGTACTTCGGGTGCCCCTCGTATCACCTGGCATGGTGCAATGTTTAGCTTTTGTTGTGTGGTTGTCATGGGTCTTTCCTCCCTTTTGTTCGCCACCGTACACGATGCTCAACCATGGTGGCAGGCTCGCGCGCGATCAGGTTCTATTGTAAGGCATGTCATCGTTGTGCGTCGAGTCCCTTGCACGCGTTATGACGGCAATCATTGCTATTGTAACACGAGAACATTCGCAAGGTTGCATTCGTTTTGCAAATGTTTATATAAAGTTACGCATAATATAACAAAAGTGATAAAAATAATAGCGGCCAATTTTTAAAGAATACGGCGTTTTTTCTATTGGAGAACAGATAGAATTTCTGTTATACTCAAAATTGTGACTATTTCGGTTTTCTAGTATCAGGAGGCAGAACACGACGTGTATCAAAAACACATCGTTATCGTGGGCGCTGGTATCGTCGGCCTTTCTACCGCTTACGCGCTGCTAGCGCACGGGTGCAAACGAGTGACGGTTCTGGAACAGGCTGCTGTTGATCATCCTCTTTCAACGTCGCGCGGTCTCTCTCGCCTGCTCCGCTTCGAATATGGGGCACATGCATGGTACTCGGACATGGTGCGATTGAGCTTACGGCGCTGGAAGGCACTGGAGCGCGTCACTCAGCGCCAGCTCTACATGCGCACGGGAGTACTCGTTCTGGGCAGAGACGATGACCAGGAGACGCTGCGCAGCTACTATGCGCTGCGTGAACTGGGCATCGACATTGAACAGCTCTCTCGCTCTTTCTGTATGCAGCGCTTTCCCCAATTTAATCTCCAACCATATAATGTCTTCACCTATAATAAACATGGCGGTATGCTCCTTGCATCATCATGCCTGCGTGTGTTAAAAGACCTTGTGCTCGATCTGGGTGGGAGAATTGTGGAGACTGCCCGCGTCACGCGTCTCGATTATGACAGTCCTGTACGTCCGATCTGTCTCTATCTAGGTTCTGGCGAAGTGTGTCTCGCTGACCAGGTTGTCCTGGCTCTTGGCCCCTGGGTACACGGCTTGTTGGAAGAACTGCGCCTCCCGGTGCGGCTGACCCGGCAATATGTGCTCTACTTCACCGGTATGGTAGCTCCCTTCTTCAAATATCATACGTTCCCCTCGTTTATGGCCGATGATTTATATGGCTTTCCCATACACAATAGCTGTGCTGGTAGTGGGCCCGGCTGGCTCAAGGTCACGTCTCATCGCTTTGGCTCCCCGGTTGTGCCCGGTGATGCGTTGCCCATAGAAACACACGTCATCGAGCGGATCAGGCGCGAGGCGGGTCATCTGTTACCGGCGCTGCGTTCCGCGGAGATCGCGCACATCGATACCTGCATGTACGATGTCAGCCAGGACGAGGATTTTATCCTGGATCTGCTCCCGGGCGATGAACGCATTGTGCTTGCTACTGGCATGAGCGGCCATGCCTTTAAGTTTGGCCCGCTGCTGGGAGAAATGGTGGGGAGCATGGTCCTTGGGACTGAGGCACCCGTCCCCCTGGAGCGCTTTGCCATGACCCGCTTCTCGCACTTCTTAACCCAGTCCACCATGCCCGTAGCCTGAACAGCCCCAGAGTCATAGTCTCTGCGATTGGCGTGGTCTATCTGGCTCTTGCCCCCGAGAAATGTAAGGCCACCCCTTGCGGGTGGCCGGTGGACGCGGGAGACCCGCTTGCCATGTTATTGCCATAGGTAAAAACTCAAGTAAATACTGATGCCGATCATAATATTGACCATCGAGAGGACAAGGCCAAGTACTGAGAGGCAGATTGTCCAGGTAGCTACGCGCTCCAGCGCGGTAATGCGTCGACCCGTCAGCCCCATCACTAATCCACTAATC
>JAFMRP010000779.1 GCA_017354095.1 Ktedonobacteraceae bacterium | reverse complement strand
TGAGATTGAAACTTAGAAAAGATGGTGTCCAGCACTGACCAGATACCAGGTGGCAGGGGAGTGGTCGTCTCAGGTGAGGGGAGCAACTCATGCATAAGTAGAAGTTCCCTATTGATCGATTGGGCTCGATCCAGAGCACGTACATTGATAATCACATACGTCAGGGTATTGAGGTTGGCGACCGAGCGACGATTGCGCACTTTAGGACGCTCGATGCCCAACTCTTTGGCCTGGCTGTTGATCCGCTCGCAACTGGTGCGTTGGGTATAGATCACCTGGTAGAGCGGACTGGAGCGATCCATCAGGACACGAGTACGTCCCCCAGCTTCATCATTGATGTTCTTGAGACACCCCTTCTCTTTGAGGAACTGCTCATGGTCGCAGGTCTGACCGGTGCGGTGTGGGAAGAGGAGCGGGCAGCGATAGCGCTGGGCATGGTAACCGTAAGTATGAGCGTAGCGGTAGGTGGGGTGCATACGCAGTCCTTTGGGACACAACGGATAGCTTACATGCAACTTCCAGTTGTGCATGCGCTTGCATCACGAGCTCCAACGCACGTTGGTCTTCCGATGAAAGATCCTGAGGTCTTCGCAAGACGAACCAGGTAGCTTGACGACGCGAAACGGCCCTGCGGGGCTTTCTTTTGCCCTCTGCAGGGACGGGCGGATAGTATCGTCGTGGTCGTCTTGCTGGTCCGACTTCCTTTCGCAGTGAAGTGATGTGACTCTCGCACAGAGGTTTCTGAACCCGAATACCCCTGAGCGTGAATGGCGAGGTCTCGGGCGGCGATATTGTGCTCTCTGGCAGCCCACTGGGTTTGCAAAAACGGCAGAGAGGGAGCGAGCTTGTGCCCACGATCACGACGGTCGGGAAAGTGCTCAGCCGCCGCATATTTCACTGCCGTCTTTTTATGGATGCCAAGCTTACGAGCGATTGAAGCACCACTCCACCCCTGTGCAGACAATTCCTGAACGCGCATGCGCAACAGCTTCGCGTTGTGCTCTTCTGGCTTGCCGTAGTTGCTCAGCTTGCGACAGAGCCTTGAGACGCGTGAGGGCTTGCTGATCCAGTGCTGCGGTCGACTGGTCCTCTTCTTCTGGTGGAGTGAAGACCCGCTTTAGATCGGCATGATGCCTGGTCAGAACTTTCTCCAGCGCCTCTCCCAGATTGCGCAGAAGCGGCCCTCGGTCGGCAATCTGAAGCGCCTGTGGGGCTCCACGATTGGCTCCATCGGCAAAGGTGGTGCCACGATCACGGCTTATCACTTCAACGGATGGATGCTTCTCTCACCAGGCCGCAAAGGACTCAGCGCTAGCGTCCTCAAGCAGATCAATGGGAATGTGCTGCTCCAAATCGACCAGGATGGTCCCGTAGCTCTGACCTTTGCGCCAAGCCCACTCATCTACTCCCACGACGCGTACATGAGCCGAGGAGGGGAGTAGACTTTGGCACACAAGGCGTCGTATCGTCGCACGACGACATTTCATAGCCAATCGCTGGCTCAGCCGTGCTCCAGCCTCACCCCCATTGCCTCTCCGATGACCCGCAAGAGATCCTGCATGGGAAATGTCCGTTGAGCATGGGGAGCAACAAGATGAGGAAATGGTTCTGCAAACGTTTTTCGCTGGCAGCTCGGCTGAGAACAGCGATACCTTCGCACCTGGAGCAGAAGGCGAACTGGTCGGCCACCCGAAGGCAGTGTCTTGGGCGAACGGGTGTAAGTACTGTGAACACGCGATGAGAACTCACCGCAGTCAGGGTAGGTGGCCCCTTCTCGTGTCGAGCTGAGGCTGATGATGATCGTTTCCTGAGTGCTGCTCACCTGCTCTATGGAGCAGTCAGGAAGATCAGGTAATAAGGCGATGGGAAACATGGACTCTTTTTTTGAAAAACTGGAGATACTAGTCAGGGGTGTTTCTCCTATTCTACCACATTTCCCTGCACGGAAGATGAGCAAGAACCGCCATAACAGGTTCAGAAGCTTCTCACTCACCCCTCAACGTTGTGACCATGATCAAGCAGTTCAAGAATCATCTCTGCCACTTTCTCCTCATCAGAGAACAACTCCGAGCCCGCATAGAGCCGCTACGCATAGATCCTTAGCTGCGTTTGGTTCAGCATCATTCCACCCCTTTCATCAGGTACCTACAAGACCTTGATGTGACCTACTGATAGGTACCAAGCGTTATCAATAGATAAATGAGAGATTTCGAGGTCTTCAATGCTCAGCCTACCACTCGTCATTGCGAATGCCGATCCTGGCCTATTCCTGCTTGAAGCAGTTGCTCCTGTCTGGTTGCTCATCAGAATCATCAGCATGTACCTCGATTTTCGGTCGTGCCGACGCCAGGGAAAACGCTGGACGTGGTACAAACAGCTATCCGTCATCCACACCCTTCTGACACTGCCAATTGTGGTATCATGCGAGCTGATCGCCGGAATGTCTAGCCACATCATCCCTGAGAATGCTTTCACCAAAAACATCACGTTGACTGGCATATTGGCAAGTGCCATTTTATGGGCATGTTACATCGTTTTTCGCCCATTTCGCTCTCTTCTCCAAAGAGCGAAGCGCCGTACATAACGCTCTCCTTTACCTGTGTGACTTACTCTTATTAGGGTTAAGGTAAGTGGTTCGCCAGAGGAGCCGGAATGGATGTTTTACTTGAGCAATGCTCCGCTGGAGACGCCGCTCTCTACTTTCGTGCGGGTAAGCGGGATGCACTGGCCCATTGAGACCTGCTTTGCCGAATGCAAGGGGGAGTTAGGCATGGGTCATTATGAACCCCGGTTCTGACACGGATGGCGCCATCACATGACGCTGGTCATGCTCGCTCATCATTTCCTGGTTCGCTAGCAACAACATCTGAACCAGAGAGAGGAGGGTCTTGCGCCCGACCACCACGCTCCCTTTGCCCACACCAGATGAGGTACCCAGTTTGGACTTGCATCCCTCCCTGCCGCTCAGTGTCGCTCAGATTCGCCTACTTTTACGGGTTGCCTTGCCCCAACCTGTGTACGCAGCCTATCGCTCGCACCGCAAGCGACTTCTGGCCCAGTTGCAGGGATTGCGGTGGTAAAGTCTCGTTGTAATACTAGTTAGCCCTGCGAAATGGCTTTAGACTGGTGGAGATGCGTCTCAGAGGCTTTTCCTGCTGAGCTAGTGCTCGGAGAAGGATTCGCTTCTCTCCCGGTTGGGCTTTATGCGAGCTGTGCCTGGGCCATATGGCGCAGATTGCTGGCCAGAACGCCGAGCCCAACCCAGCGTTCCATCCCCACTTCCCCGTGATACGCGCATTGCCGTAAGCCATAATCGCGACGCAAACGGTGGAGGCGCCCTTCAATCCCCGCCCGCCAGCGATACGCCCGCTTCCACCGTCGTGAATGCTCGATAGCCCGTCGCCCAGCCGAGAGAGGGCCCATGGCAGGGATGGCGACGAGTTCCACTCCTGCCGAGAGAGCCTGTCCCTCGGTCGTTTTGGAATGAATACCACGATCCCCGTCATCATCCTGGGCGGATGGCCAAAGAGCGGCTGGTGGTGTTCCAGAGCCACG
>JAFMRP010000778.1 GCA_017354095.1 Ktedonobacteraceae bacterium | reverse complement strand
TCAACTGATCACCGGGGCCACGCCGAATCAGCAGTCGCCGTCCCATCTGGTCCATCTGATGGTCGGTGGACAGATTCCGCCACCTCTCGGCAGAGCCATCCTGCGCGCCATCGCCGATGCACCGCAATATCGCTGGCCCAGTGTGGCTGCCTTCCTGGCAGCATGGGAGGCATCATCGTAAAGGAGCAATAACATGTCACATGAAGACACTACCACGCGACGAGTGCTGGCCGGACTGGGTCAGCAGTCCGCACCGCCTTCGCTCTATGGTCATGGACGGCGGGTGCTGTACCGCTGTCCCACCTGTCAGTACCCCTGGTTCATGGATGGGCCTCAGACCTGGCTGCGACCAACCTCGGATGAACTGACCTCCCTGGCCCAGGAACTGGGCGCGGACCTCTCTCAATTGCCCAGGGCCACCTGCCGACTCTGCGCGCTGGCGGCCGAGCGAGGCATTCTGGAAATCGACGAATATGGAGAAGGGAAAGGAGGATATGGATGGAACTGGTTGCGACATGATGTCGTTGGTATGGCTGTTGAGGCTGCATAAAACAGGACTCAACCTGGCGTTCTCCCGCCAGTACCCTACTGAGACCTGCGTCAGAAGTAATTCTGGGGTAGGAAAGCTCTCAGGACAATGTAGCCCTCCTGGAAAAGGATCACCGAACCGGAAGGGAACGTGAGAACTACCAGCACCAAGGTGGTTGGGGCGCTAGGGTTCGATGGTATGGCTAGCACACGCAAACTGCTGATAAACGCCGTTAATCCAAACAAGCCAAAGGTGCTGACAGGCTTGAACCAAACGGTATGTGATGGGTATGGGGGTATCCAGTTTCCCCTATCGGAGACACCAACATCACCGGCGAACAGGTAGAGCCTAACCCGTCGAGGCATACCAACGGAACATGGTAAGCCTGTACCCCTCCCCATCTGGGAAAGCAACCCGCAAGGGACGCCGATAGGAGTGCAGGTAAAGGAGGACGGAAAAAGCAAAGGCTTTGCTGTAATGGCAAAGATAGAGGGCCTCCCTCACACGAAAGTGGGCTGACTTCCGTCTGGTCTTTCATGACGAAAGGGATTGGCAAATGACACAGAAGGAAAAGCAGATGACGGCAGAAACGGCTTCCCCAGAACGCCTGGAGGAAGAGCAGCCTGCTGGTGCGTCCTCCCACGATCCATTTGCGTGGCATGGTATCCCATGGTACCGCACGGAACGGAACGTGCGTCGTCTCCAAGCCAGGATCGTCAAGGCGACTCAGGAAAAGAGATGGGGCAAGGTGAAGGCCCTGCAACGTCTCTTAACCCACTCGTTGAGCGGCAAAGCGCTTGCCGTGCGACGAGTGACAGAAAACCAAGGCAAGAAAACCCCCGGCGTGGACCACATCCTCTGGGACACGCCGGAAAAGAAAGCACGAGCCATACACGAGTTGAAGCCAAGAGGATATCATCCTCAGCCGCTCAGGCGTGTCTATATCCCCAAGAGCAACGGTGCTCGAAGGCCACTTTCCATCCCGACGATGAAGGATAGAGCCATGCAGGCCCTCTACCTTTTCGCCCTTCAACCAGTAGCAGAGACCCTCGCCGATCCGCATTCCTACGGCTTTCGGCCCGAACGATGCACGGCAGATGCGCTCGTCTACTGTCATATTCTCTTCTCGCAAAAACGGGGACCAGAATGGGTGTTAGAAGGAGATATCCAGTCATGTTTTGACAAAATTTCACATGACTGGCTCTTGGCTCATATCCCCATAGAAAAGGAAATGCTTAGAAAGTGGCTCAAAGCTGGATATATGGAGAAAAACGTCCTGCATTCGACCGAAGAAGGCACACCGCAAGGCGGCCTCATTTCACCCGCAATTGCGAACATGGCTTTAGACGGCTTGAGCCAGTACCTTTTGGAACGCTTCCCTCGCATAAGACAGAGAAACGGCCCAAAAGTCAATCTGGCAAGATATGCTGATGATTTTGTGGTGACAGGAGCTTCCAAAGAACTTCTGGAACAAAAGGTGCAACCCTGCATCGAAACATTCCTGAAGGAGCGAGGACTCCAACTCTCACCAGAGAAAACGGTCGTGACCCATATCCAGGACGGGTTCGACTTCCTGGGACAACACGTACGCAAGTACAAGAACGGGAAAGTCCTCACGACCCCTTCGAAAAAGAACGTGAAAGCGTTCTTGAAAAAGGTCCGAGGAACGATCGAAAAATGGAAGGATAGCTCTGCGGGATACCTGATCGTGAAGCTCAATCCCATGATCCGGGGATGGGCCAACTACCATCGGGCAGGTGCCAGTAGTAAGACCTTCCACTCCGTGGACAATGCGATCTTTCAAAAGTTGTGGTGGTGGGCCAGGAGAAGGCATCCACGAAAAAGCGCCACCTGGGTGAAGCAGAAATACTTCACCACAAAGGGCACGTACAACTGGGTGTTCACGGGAGAAGTCAAGGATGAGGAAAGACAGACGAAGCTGGTCCATTTGCGACGAGCGAGTGATGTGAAAATCCAGCGGCATACTCCTATCCAAGGAGCTGCCAATCCCTTTGATCCAGCCTGGGAAACGTACTTCGAGAAACGTCTCGATGTCAAAACAGTACAGAACCTGACTGGCAGAAGACGACTTCTCCACCTGTGGAAGCAACAACAAGGACTCTGTCCATTGTGCAACCAGAAAATCACCAAGATTACGGGATGGCATTGCCATCACGTGATCTGGCGAAGCAAAGGGGGTACAAATCGAACAGAGAATCTCATGCTCCTTCATCCCAACTGCCATAGGCAACTGCATAGCCAAGGTCTTTTTGTGAGAAACCGCGTCCCTCACACCACGAGGGGCGTTAGAAAGGCTTGAGCGGCATGAGGACGAAAGACTCACGTGCCGTTCTTAGGGGGCTTGGGCGCGGCAACGCGCCCCGGCTACCCGGCGAGTCTGCCGAGCCACCGGGCGCGCATCTGTTGGCCACGGTGATGGCCCAGTCCTGGCTTCAGAGGTGTCAGGTGCTTCCGGGCATCAGCCCGGTGATCGCACCTGATGTAGTGACTGCACCAACCGTTGCACGGGCGACGTTGCAGTGGATGGCCGACCTGCAGGTCTGGCCTGGCATCCACCTGCTGACCCCCAGGACAGCGCTCTGCTGGCTCAGGGCAACCCACCCGGTCATGGGGCCTCCGGCACCGAGCGCTGGCAGTGGAAAGGGGCCATGTTTCTCGTGCCCTGTGAGCCTCTGCAGGATCAGGCGATCACGACGTTGGCCATCGCGCTGCCTCCCTCTGAGCCCGTCGATCTGCGCATGCTGATCGAGATCTGGAAACAACTGGCCCGCCTCGCCACGCAGGAACCATTCGCTGGCGAGGAGCCACCTCTGATCAACTGAGACGCTTCATCGTCCCGAACACGCAACTCAGAGAACATGGCTGGTCAATGACGAAGCAGCTTCGTGGTTGACCAGCCACAGGCGAGAAAGGAGAAAAAAGTGAACGACGATGAGGGGAACACACAGGTGCAACATATCGCCAATGCAGAGATCACTGTGCTCAGACAAGCGCTACAGCTTGCCCTGT
>JAFMRP010000777.1 GCA_017354095.1 Ktedonobacteraceae bacterium | reverse complement strand
GGCCCAGGAAGACAAAGAGCTAGAACGCGTGGTAACTGTACCCATGCGCGAGGGAGAGCTCTATCCAAGTGTGGTACGCAATCTGAGCGCATTTGAGAGTGTGGCTGCTGTCGAACTAGATTTTGACCTGGAAGACCGCCTGAGCAGCCTGACCATTGACGAAGCGCTGAGCTACCGCGCAGTACGCGAGGTACTGCGTCAGCCAGCCTTCATCAAGGTCAAGCACAGCCTCACCGAGGTTGAAGCTTACACCTTGCGTGCACTGAGCATACAGGGCCTCATCCTGACAGTGAACAATCACAATGCAGCAACCGTCGCACAGGTAAAAGCGCTGCGTGAACTACTGGAAAAGATTCACCAGGAAGTGAAGGATAGCGAGACCCCTCTGCGCATCAAACCATAAGATCCCTATCAACATCCTTGAGAGGTGCAATCGCACCTCTCAGCATTGAAGCTACTACGAAGGCGTAAGAGGCGCCCGGCGTCCCATCGACCCTGGCGCGTACCATCAGAGACCTTTCATCGTAGGCGTTTTGAGCATAGGAAGATGCGAGAGCGTATTCCAGTAGAGCTGACGACGCGGGATACGGCGCAATAACGAGCGTGTTTTCTCCCATACGCGCTCCGGGTTCGTATTATTACGCCAGTAGTAGTAGCAGGCCACCTCTCCGGGATCAAGATCAACGATATCAGCGAAGGCCTGCTCCAGCAGTTCCTCATGCTGCTCATCCAGGCTAAAGTTCTGCAACCAGAGCTGGCTACACTTCTTATGAGACCGCGTACTCTTCATCAATACCTCTCCCCACTCTTTGACCCTGGCCACATCCTCATTGAGCAGCTGCCAGAAAAGATGGCAGCCAATAGTATCCAGGCTGGCGATCTGAGCCAATTCCTCAGCCAGATAGAGATCCTGCGGCAGCAGCACAATCGACGTATTCATATGCGAGTCGACACTCTTGACCCGTGTAAAAAGCTCGCTCAGAAAATCAATAAACGAACGACGACGGAAATGTTGAAGGTCGGTAATGTCAGGACAGAGCGCGCGACAGACAGAGCAGAAACAGGTAATATCCGGGCCACGAGGCTCATCAAGCACAATGCCGTTGATTGGATAGTTTGTCAGATAATATTCTATCTCACCAAATAGCCAGGAGCGAAACGACTCATGATTGAAGCAGGAAATACCATGCACGCGGCCATGTCGATCCTGTACACGCGACTGTGGATGGCGAAAGGTGTACCAGCTGGGCATCAGAGAAGGACCGGCAAAAAGGTTACCAAAGCGTCCCAGACTGAGATGAATGTTCAAACCAGCATCAAGAGCCTGGCGTAGAGCGCGTTCAAGATCACGAGAGTAACGCATCTCCTCCTGCTCATGAACGGCAAAAACAACGTTGGTAGCTCCTACTGAGCGAATCTGTTCAAAATCACGTTTTGTGACTTCGGGGCGAAAAAACGAGTGAAAATAAGCGACGGTGATATCCATCTTCACCTACCATCATGCGTTTGTAAAAATACAGGTGTTTGCGGTAAGACATCCGCAGATATACACTTCCCAGTATAGCATAACTTCTTCTGCTTTACTATCTCAACACTTCCTGTGATGGCATGTTACCGTTCAGCACACTTCTCGCAGCCCCTTGTCCAGACCCCCAACGCTGCTCGCGCCGCTACGAACTGCGTTCGTCAGGGGGTCTGCAAGGAATCTCCTACGGAGGCTCGTAGAGGAAAGAACTAGGGGGCTCCGCCCCCGCGGTCCCCAGGCAAGGGACGGTCATCTGTGGCGGCTTGCAGAGGGAGAAAGGTGGCTCCGAGCCTCTGGCAGGGGCTCCTCTTGTTCCGCTCAGCAACGCTGACCCTCTTGTCCAGGCCCCCAACGACGATGCGCGGTCAGCCGAGCGGAGAAGCAGCTGCCCCTTGCAACCCTGCGAAAGTGAACGCTAATGAGAGGGGGTTGGAGGGAGCACCCACCAATTCCCCAGTAGGAACGACCAGACATTAGAGCGAATAGTCTCCATTGTGGGCATCCTCCAGGTAACGGGCGAGGAGCGTAATACCCGCTTCCAGATCAGCCTGATGGAGCATCTCATTGACGGTATGGACGTAGCGCGTTGGTGTGGAGAGGGTGATCGCCGGTGAACCGGCGCGGGCCCGCTGCATCGCTCCCGCATCGGTACCGCCACGTGGCAGCACTTCCAGTTGATGTGGAATATGGTGCTGCTTCGCCAGATCGCGGAAGTGGCGGACCAGCTTATAGTTGGCGATGTGTGAGGAGTCGAAGACTTTGATGGCAGTGCCTTCGCCAAGTCGAGTCACCGCGTCCTGATCGGCGCCGCCAGGAATATCATTGGCCAGGGTAATATCCAGTGCCACGCTGATATCAGGATCGATATGGTAGGCAGCCGTAGCGGCACCACGCAAGCCCACTTCTTCTTGAACGGTAGCGACCGCGAAGATTGTCACCTCATGGTGCTGCAAGGCGCGCAGGGCTTCGAGCATCACGAAGAGACTCACACGATCATCCATCGACTTGCTGACAATCATATTGCCCACGGATTCCAGCGTGCGATCCATCGTGATCATATCGCCGATGTCCACCTTTGCCCACACCTGCTCCTGGGGCAAGCCCAGATCAACAAACAGATCGTCGAGCGTGGGCGGCGCGGGTTTCTCACCACCCATCAGGTGAATAGGCTTGCTCGATGGCATCAGGACGCCGCGTAAGCGCTCGCCCGCAGAGCCATGCACAAAGACACGCTGGGCAAAGAGGACACGGGGGTCAAAACCGCCGACGGGCTGCATACGGATGAACCCTTGCTTATCAATATGCTTGACCATGAAGCCAATTTCGTCCATATGTGCCGCCAGCATCACACGGCGGTCGCTTTTGCCTCGTTTCAAGGCGATGACGTTGCCCAGGGGATCAACATTAACCTCATCGGTCAGGGTGCGCAATTCTTCGACCATCAGAGCGCGCACCTGCTCCTCACGGCCTGAAATACCAGGGGTTTCGGCGATTTTCTTAAGCAACTCAAGGTTGAGAACCATCGTCTTTTCCTCCGACCTCCTTTGCAAGACGTTGTTTACAGGGATTAGGCGAGGGGGAATGGCCTACAAAAAGCCGGGCACCTCACTCAACATGTTGGCACATCGAGAGCGATTTGTCCAGCAAGGCATTGTGATCAGACCAGGACGTGGAGAAGACTATCCCTATTTCTATAGAGAGAAAAATCATCCAAAACAGGTAAATTACCGCGACTTTTGGCAAAATGACAGGCTTGAGCTTGACAAGAGCTCGATTTCTATGCACAATGCACGCATGAGTCTTTTACATGCCACACAATGCACTGAAAATGACGATAAACATTGTTTTGTGCGCTCTTACGCCAAAATTAACCTCACACTGGATGTGTTGGGGAAACGCATAGATGGCTATCATGATCTGGTCACCATCATGCAGGAAATCGACCTGTATGATACGCTCTGCCTGAGCACCACGGATGATGGCAACGTGCATATTATCTGTTCGCGTCCAGAACTGAGCAATGAGGCGAATCTGGCC
>JAFMRP010000776.1 GCA_017354095.1 Ktedonobacteraceae bacterium | reverse complement strand
GGCAGGCAATAGAACAGCATGATTTTACCGGCCCCACGATGCTGGTGGTTGGCAACGAGACCTGGGGCATGAGTGCCGCTTATCGCGAGCTTTGCGACACGATGGTGAAGATCCCCATCAGCGGCTCTGCCTCTTCGCTCAACGTGGCCTGCGCCACCTCTATCCTGCTCTACGAAGTTGATCGACAAAGGAGACTACCTTGCCCTCGCTAACCAGCCTCCCTCAATCAGTAGTCAGGGATGAGCTTGCCCCAGCCTCCCCAGAAGCCTGGCTCACTTCTCTCTCTTCGAGGTTCATCGTGGCTAATAACGACCATGTCGCTCAACTTGTCAGGAGCGGAGAATATTTCGAATCCCATACCATCGCGCAGAATGACGCCTCCCAGGTCTTTTGCGTAGCTGCCATCGGCGCGAAGTTCGTGAAAGGCGCCTTTGCAACCTAACATCTCCATCTGTCCACTCTCAGTGTTCTGTCGCCATAGTAATATGCTCTTGTCGGTCAGAAGGGCTGCATTGATATTGTCCAGGCTGATCTCCTGCTTTTCGACCTTTACACCATGGTCTTCATAGTGTCTGCCGAACTCGACGATAGCGTCAGGCTGTGGGGCTGCTTCTAAACCTTTAATGCTTGGTAGTTTCTGGTTACCTGCTAGAACGGATTTCTCTATCAAGGTCGCCACTTGCTGGGGAAATGCATCTGCGGCAAGACCGAAAACAACTTCCTCCATATGCGGATGCAAAGCTTCCGTGAGGATATTGTGTGCCTGGGGCCAGTCATCCCGCCTCCAGAAGTCCGCTCGTAGACGCTCGACTGTTTCGGGCGTACCGGCATAGACAGTATGGCCATTGTTGTCACCAACTACGAGAAACTCGCTTGAGCCAGGAATGAGGACCTTTGTGTGATGTTCATATGTACCGCGAGAACCAGCCTGGCCTCGGAATGCTTCAGGAGGGACGACACGATCCTCTGTTTGTGCCAGTTCGATCAATTCTGACCTGGTTTTTGGCCCATCTCCCTGTTCGCTTCCCCTCTCACCCTGGCCGTGGCCCTGCATAGCTTGACGATCTTGCATTGCCTGACGAAGAGGGTGGCCCTCTGACTCCATATGATGATCTGTTGATTGGATTTCTGATCTTTTTTCTATGCTCATGGTCTCTGCTCTTTTACAAACTATATCAGGATCGAAGTTTGTTGATTTCTGTGTCTGCTAATAATAAAGTATTCATATCGTCTTATTAGTTGTTGCGGGTAAAGACTCCGCTTGCAGCATCCAACATTTCCTCGCTGTATATTGATAATAGAAACAATACGATTATTATACGGTATAATACTATACATAGCAAAGGGTGTGCTAACGATTTGCAAGCCAGTTTATGAACATTGACAAATTACTCTGGCCCACCTCTTTCTTGCTCGCTGGAAATATAGGGCCCTCCCTTGCGGAGGATTCCTTTCCGACCACCTGACCGAAGGTAGATGCGCCAGCATCGTTGGTGGTCGGAATACAGAGGCCAGCCGGCCTCGGGCAGCCATCTCACGCGCCATTCACTCAAACTTTATGCGGAGGGCCGGTTTTCCCTGCCGATCCCATGCCATCGTAATTGATGAAACTTCAAGCAAGAGAGCCGGCCCCGGGTGGCCGGCTCTCTTGCTTCTTCACTACAAGCAACTCACACCCGCGCCGCGCGTTTCCGCCCGGCTTTGGTGCAACGGAAGCCCATAAAAACACCACTGTGATTGGCTGGCATATGCCCGCGCAGATGCGTGCCCTCCGGCTCATATTCCTCGCTCTGGATCGTCCCAAACTGGTGAAAGAGCGCCACCAGTTCGCCGCGCTCATAAGGGATGAGCACATCCAGCTCGACAAACTGCTTGACCAGCGTTTCGCTGATGCAGCGCAGCAGATCGTCAATCCCGCTGCCCTGAGCCGCCGATACACGCACAACCGGCATCTCGCGCTCACAGCCGTGCAGCTCAAGCTGCGAGTCGGATGGCAGCAGGTCGGCTTTGTTTAGCGCGATGACCGTGGGCATGCCGCCCGCGCCGATTTCTTCCAGCACCAGTTCCACTGCTTCGATCTGGCGCTGTGCCTGTGGGTGAGCCGCGTCAACCACGTGTACCAGCAGATCAGCGGCGGCGACCTCCTCCAGCGTGGCGCGGAAGGCGGCCACCAGCGTCGTTGGTAGCCTCTGCACGAAGCCTACGGTGTCGGACAGCAAAATCTCCTGCCCTCCTGCCAGCCGGACGCGCCTGGTCGTTGGATCGAGCGTGGCGAACAGCTTGTCCGCCGCCAGTGTCTCCGCTCTGGCCAGCCGGTTGAGCAGAGTCGATTTCCCGGCATTGGTATACCCCACCAGTGCCACGACCGGCGCGCCCGCGTATTTACGCCGCTCACGGTGTAACTGGCGCTGTGCGCGCACCAGCTCAAGTTCCTGCTCAAGCTGGTCCTTTTGCCGCCTCAGCATACGACGGTCCACTTCGATCTGTTTCTCACCCTCGCCGCGCTGCTGGGTACCACCGCGCTGGCGCGAAAGGTGCGACCACTGCCGCGTCAGGCGCGGTAGATCATACTCGACCTGCGCCAGTTCGACCTGCAGGCGACCTTCGCGCGTGCGGGCACGCTGGCCAAAGATGATCAGGATCAGCGCGGTACGATCCAATACCTGTATCTCAAGCTCGCGCTCCAGGTTGCGGTGCTGGTTGGGCTTGAGCTCCAGATCAAAGATGACGGCGTCACAGTTATGGAAGCGTGCGAGTTCCGCGAGCTCCTGTACCTTCCCTGAGCCAAGCACGGTGGCCGGATGTGGATGGCTCATTCGCTGGATCAGCTGGTCAACACAGTCTACTCCCGCCGTTGTGGCGAGCTGGCTCAGCTCGTCCAGCGACTCTGGAATTGGCCAATCGTTCTCAGGCATCTCTACGCCCACCAGGATCGCGCGTTCTGGCGCCTCGGCCAGCAGGCCACTCATCGGCCTGGTTTCATTCAGTTCTGTAATTGGTTGCAATTGTTCAGGCAAACCTGGCTCCTTTTTGGATCTATTACATCAATGCGGTAGAGGCTGCGGCTGGCCAGGTGAGCAGACCGGAAGGAATACTGGGAGCAGCTTTCACGTGCGCTGAATTGAACTGGATAGCATGGGGGTCGTAGTATCAGCCGCGATAGCTTTCTCTTCCTGTACCGGTGCTTGCTCTCTGCCGGGCACATCACACACAATCGTCATGCGCCCACCATTCTACAATGTAAAACAGCACAGCGCCATGACCTGATATAGGCCGCAGCATATATTAGAGCTGGTACAAGACTAGTTGAAAACTATCACTCGCGGCATCTCCTTCAAAAATCGCTAGCAGGCCCCTACAAAGAAACCGGTGGAAGGACGGCCACCCCTTGTGGCTGACTGGCCCACTGTTCTATACAGTATACTACCCCGCTGCAAAAGTCAAGCGCTGGTGCGGGAATGGGGCGATTGAAAAGCCACTTTTTAGCAAGGCTATACAAAATTATCTCCTGTTGCCAGGTGGAGCTATGCCTCTTGAGGGAGTTGAAAACTGAAGTCAGCCGAGGATT
>JAFMRP010000775.1 GCA_017354095.1 Ktedonobacteraceae bacterium | reverse complement strand
GATGGTGCCGGCCATGTAGAACAGATCTTCACGGATCCTGTCATGTGTGCCGGCCAGGATCTCCTGCACGCCGCGGATCGTCTCCTTGAGAGAGACATCGCGCCCATCAAGGCCTGTGAAAATCTTTGCCACGTGCATGGGTTGTGTCATAAAGCGCTGTAATTTGCGCGCGCGTGTCACTACGAGCTTATCCTCGTCGGACAGTTCCTCGATGCCCATAATGGAGATGATATCCTGCAATTCTTTGTAGCGTTGATAGACTCGCTGCAGACCGCGCGCCGTTGCGTAGTGCTCCTCGCCTACGAAAGCAGGGTCCAGGATGCGACTGGTTGATTGCAGGGGATCAATAGCCGGGTAGAGGCCCTGTTCAAAGATTGAGCGCTCCAGCACGATGGTCGTATCCAGGTGCGCGAACGTGGTTGAAGGGGCCGGGTCGGTATAGTCGTCGGCAGGCACAAAGACGGCCTGCATCGAGGTGATCGAGCCACGCGTGGTAGAGGTGATGCGCTCCTGCAACTCCCCCATCTCTTCCGCCAGGTTCGGCTGATAGCCTACCGCTGAGGGCAGGCGGCCCAGCAGCGCCGATACCTCAGCACCGGCCTGGGTGAAGCGAAAGATGTTGTCAATAAAAAGCAGCACATCTTTGCCCATCTCATCGCGGAAGTATTCCGCCATCGTCAGGCCGGTCAGCGCCACGCGTAGACGCGCGCCCGGAGGCTCGTTCATCTGCCCGAAGACCATGGCGACACGGTCGATTACCCCCCGCTCGATCAACTCTTCGTACATGCCCTGGCCCTCGCGTGTGCGCTCTCCCACCCCCACAAAAACGCTGTAGCCGCCATGGTTATGCGCGATGTTGTTAATCAGCTCTTGAATGATCACCGTTTTGCCAACGCCTGCGCCGCCAAATGTGCCCACTTTACCACCTTTTACGAACGGACAGATCAGGTCGATCGCTTTGATGCCTGTTTCCAGCAGTTCTGTTTTGTTGGGCTGGTCCTCCAGCGAAGGCGCCGGGCGGTGAATAGGGTGCAGGGGAACACCGGAAATTGACGGACGATTATCAACCGTCTGTCCCAGCACATTAAAGATGCGCCCCAACGTGTCAGTACCTACAGGTACCGAAATTGGCCGGCCCGTATCAAATACCTCGTCGCCGCGCTTCAGACCATCCGTCGAGCCCATTGCTACACAGCGTACCCAGTTGTTGCCCAGATGCTGCTCTACCTCGAACGCAAGCTCCTGATCGCTGCCAGCGACGGGCATACGCAATTCATTATAGATCTCAGGCAACTGGTGCGCGGGAAATTCTATGTCGACGACAGCACCCAGCACCTGTACAACGGTTCCTTTTACTCCTATCGCGGTGGTAGTCATATCTGTGACCTCCTGTGTTGCTCATATGTTCTGGTCGTAATGTACAGGAGCCGGGCGCGTAACGCATGACTTGAATAACGTAATGTGAGCTGCCCGGTGACAGCTGCCAGGCCACGTAGAATTACGTAGATAGACCCAGCTCGTAGGGATGACCTGTCCTCTCTAGATATTCCTGCCAGAGTGAGATACGATAGAGGGGTGGAGGGATGGCTTATGGACAGATCAACAAGCGAGGTTGCGCGCTTGAGGCAACAGATTGAGACTGAATGCCAGGCCATGAAGCAGGCCCTGGAGGGTTATGCTGTGACGGCAAGCCATGACGTCATCAACAGGCGATACAAGGCCCTTGATAACTATCATACGCAGCTAAAAGGCCTGGTAGGTGAGAGTAAAGCGACCGCCATTCTGTATGAGATCTACAATCGTATTATCCAGTAACTCTGGCCTCTCCTATTTAATTGGGAGAGGCCAGATATTTATGTCAATAATATATGCTCTTTACGCGGCAGGCTGCTCGACCGGGCGGCGATTGCTGACGGCAATGCCGAGACCTACAATGATCAACGTAACCACCAGGCCGATGATGTAGGTCAACGGCTCAGGCAGCGCAAGACCGATCAGGCCGTCCAGCGAGTAGCTGCCAGGACCGGCGATGCCCAACACAACGCTGACGACCAGCAGCACCAGCGGATATTCATAGCCGCCTTTAGTGCCCCAGAAGCCGTTCGCTCCATGCACTTTAACAACCGCCACCAGCATCGCGCCGACGATGCCCAGCACACCCAGCGGGCCAAGCAGGCCTAACGCCAGCAGCAGGCCACCACCAAACTCGCCCAGAACCGCCAGCAAGGTCCACAATGTTGCAGGCCGGAAGCCCTGCGATTCAATCCATTTGGCCGTTCCAGCAAAGCCATTGCCACCAAACCAGCCAAATAGTTTCTGGGCGCCATGCGCGGCTACCAGCAGGCCAATAAACACACGAAGAATTAATAATGCAGTGTCGATAGCCATGAAAGTTGCTCCTCTGTCAACAGCAGATTTTGGTTAATGCCATGGTTCGTTGTTCTCGTGCTGCCTGCGGCTCGTCTTGTAGCGCGCAAGCGCCAGGCCATGCGAAACACTGGCATTGTCTTGTTAGATACTTACAATAAGTAAGTTAACGTTCTAATGCCATAATAGCTCACGCCTATCTTTTTGTCAAGGGTCTATCTCTACTATAAATAATTAGGCGAACTTGAACGATTGCAACATGGGCAGAAAGGTCAGGCGATTGTCGCTATCAAAGCGTTGCGCGGAACTGGCATACACGATTGAAAATAGAGTGGTTGTCTCGGCATGCTCCGGGTAATTCGTGGCCAGCGTCATCACTTTCCCATTTTGCATGCGTCCATTGGCCGGCATATCGGCGCTTGCTCCGGCCTGAAACCAGGTGGTGCCGTTCAGTATTACCGTTGAGGGCATATCCAGCTTTTTGTAATTGCGGCCAGCTTTGTTCACACTGGCCAGTTCCGTTGTAATCGCCTGTTCCGGCAGGATGGCACTATTCGGATTGGGAACCATCTGTACCGCGAACTCGGCTGTATTGCTGTCATCGCTGAAGTTCACAGCATTGACACTCTTCGTGACCCTCCAGTTCTCTGGATAGGCGACGATATAGCCTTCGCCTTTATAAAGGCTAAATCCAGAATGAGTGGCCGTGCCAGGAACAGCCGTTGTGTGGGCCGATACTGTTGACGCAGCAGTGCTGGTACTGATACTGTCCCCCTTGCTATTGCTGCCAGGCACACAGGTTGCGAGCGATAATGGCAAGCCACACAACACCACGATACAGAATAAAATAGCACGTTTTCTCACCTGATGAACCTCCACTACCACAAAACACCTATTTCGCCACTGTTTATCAAATCGAAGCGGATCTGGCGGTAAAAAAAGCACGACCATCATCAGCGTCTGCATATTATAACAGCCCACCTTGAGAATGGCAACGCGGGTAAAACATTAGAGAAAGGGAATAGAAGGGGTAAGATGGACCTTTGTGAGAAGCGGAGAGAGGCCAAGGAGGGACCTGAATGGTCCCTCCTGCAGGTTTTTTACGCACTGAATTTGAAGGACTGCACCATTGGCTGGAAGTATGACGTATTGCTCAGATCAAAGGCAGCGGTGGGAGAACCATAAATCAACATGAATGCTT
>JAFMRP010000774.1 GCA_017354095.1 Ktedonobacteraceae bacterium | reverse complement strand
GTGCCTGCACAGACGCTGGCCCCCAAACCGACGGCGCTCAGTTTTGATGAAGCGGCAACGGTTCCCATAGGCGCGGTCACTGCCTGGCAGGCGCTCTTTGATCAGGGACAGCTCCAGGCCGGACAACGGGTATTGATCCTGGGCGGTTCCGGTGGGGTCGGCCTCTTTGCCGTGCAGTTGGCTCATCGGCAGGGTGCACAGGTGATCACCGCCACCTCGACCAGCAATGTCGCCTTTGTGCGTTCACTTGGCGCAGATACGGTCATCGACTACACGCAGACCCATGTAGAGGATGAGGTTCACGAGGTGGATCTGGTCCTCGATACCGTGGGTGGGGAGGGAACAGCGAGTGCCCTGGTCACGTTGAAACCGGGTGGGACGCTGCTGACCACGGCGGGACAACCCGACGAGAGGCAAGCACAGACCTTGGGCGTGCGGACCGCGTTCTTCAGCGCTCAATTGGGCGATACGGCTCAGCTTCTCACCACTGTCTCGCGCCTGATCGATGAGGGTCAGTTGCGCACCTCCATTGCTGCCACGTTCGAACTTCGCGAAGCCTCCAAAGCGCAGGAACTGAGCCAGCGTGGGCATGGGAGAGGTCGCATTATTCTTCATATCGCGTAGTGTCCAGGCCCGAGAACATTTTTGAGCAGATGTTTGCTCCCTTCTAGGGAGCGAAAGGAAAAACCAGATGACAGAGCAGGTGACGAATCCGATTCTTCGAGCTTTCGAGCAGGGAGAGCAAGTGTTTCTTTCTGAGACCTGGTATCAGGTGTGGAAAACGACGGGAGAGACGACCAATGGGGTGGTGGACACCTGGTTTGAAGTGGTCCCACCAGATATGGGACCACCACAGCATATGCATACTCGATTTGATGAGTGTTTCTGGATTGTGAAAGGAACTTTCCTGATCCGAGTCGCCGAGCGCATCACGAAAGTCTCTGAGGGAGGATGGGTCTTTGTACCGCGTGGGACCGCCCATGGCTTCCGCAATATTGGCACCCAAGATGGTCAGCTTCTTATCCTCGCGTTGCCAGCAGGAGGGATGCGTCAGTACTTTGAGAAAGTTGGTGCACTCTTCCGGGCTGAGCCAGTCGACCAACCAGCGCTTCAGCGCGTCAATGAGCGCTATGGGATCATAGAGGTTGGACCGCCTCTGGAAGCAGAGGCCATGTGAAGACATCTACGATTTCCTTCAGTATACCATCATTGTAGATATGTGGGTGAAGTGCCTGCAAAAAGTCACGTGAGGAGAGATCTGCGAAGCTCTTCAACGTGGTCCACGCAGATGGCCACTGTCGATAAGAATGTACCTGGTAGTTACTACCAACAAAGAAGGAGAAAACCCATGACGAAGCAATTCGTTCCTTTTACCCCACAGGATAGTGTTATGCTGCTGATCGACTACCAGACGGGCACGATTGGGTTCGCTCGCAGCAATTCCCGCAACAGGATGGTGCATAACGCACGCGCGCTGGCTCGGGTGGCGAAGACCTTGCAGATGCCAGTGGTGCTAACCACCAGCTTGGAAAACCAGATTCAGGGACCACTGCTGCCCGATATCCAGGAGCTCCTGCCCGAGGCATCTGAGGTTCGCATCAAGCGCATTGGCGTCACGAATGCCTGGATGGACCCGGATTTCCGCAACGCCGTCCTTCAAGCTGCGGGTGGTCGGAAGAATATCATCATGGCCGGACTGACGAACGACGTGTGCATTGTCTATCCCTCGATCACCATGGCCCAGGAAGGCTTCAATGTGCAGGTGGTCCAGGATGCAGGCGGCTCGGTGAACAAGCTCTCCGAGGAAGCTGCCTGCCGTCGCTGGGAAAGCTATGGGGTGGTGAGCACCTCGACCAACCAGCTCATTGCCGAACTCGCTGCCGACTGGGAGAGCGAGGTCGGTTCCAGGCTGGTTCCGATCATGGTCGAGGAAGTCGTTGCTCACCTCGGTGATGAGTAGGGTTTAAATAGCGGTTTAAAATTGGTGTTTAGACTAAATTCTTGTGAAGCCAGGCGGGAAGAGGCTTCATACGATTCCCCGCCACATGATCTCGCGCCGCTTCCCAGGCCGCTTCATACAGTATGAGTCTAAACGCCAATAAAGAGAAAGGACGATGAAAGAGATGAGGGATTGGAATAGACAAATCATTGAGGAGTTTCGCAGCAATGGAGGCAAGGTGGGTGGGCCATTTGCAGGTGCCCCCCTGCTCCTGCTTACCACAACCGGGGCCAGGTCCGGGATGGCGCGTACAACGCCAGTGATGTATCTGCCGGATGGAGAGCGCCTGATCATCTTCGCATCAAAGGCTGGAGCCTCAACTAACCCGGATTGGTATCATAATCTGATGGCACATCCTCAAGCCACCGTCGAGGTCGGAAGCGAGACCTTCGAGGTGACGGCCAGCGAAGTCACGGGTGAGCAGAGAGATCAGCTCTATGCCAGGCAAGCGGCGCTCTACCCTGGATTCGCCGACTATCAAGCGAAAACAACGCGCCGGATTCCAGTGATCGCTCTGCAACGCTGAGAAGAGAGATGGCAAAAAAGCAGTTTCAGTGTATCACAGATCGTGATTACTGTAGTTTCAATGAAAGTAAAGAGGGATTTCTCTATGGTATCGCATTCAACGAAGGAATATAATAATCTGCCAGCCACAGCCGCAGGAACGTTCAGCATGGCCGAGGGTCTGACGGTCACGCGCATAGGGTATGGTGCCATGCAGCTGGCTGGCCCACACGTCTTCGGCCCACCCGCCGACCGCGACGAAGCCCTCGCCGTGCTGCGCGAGGCCGTGCGCCTGGGTATCACGCACATCGACACCAGCGACTTCTACGGTCCGTACGTCACCAACCAGACCATCAAGGAAGCCCTGCACCCCTACCCGGATGGGCTGCACATCGTGACCAAGGTCGGCTACGTGCGAGACGCCGAAGGAAACTGGCTGCCGGCGCTTGCGCCTTCGCAGTTGCGCCAGGCCGTCCATGACAACCTGAGCCATCTCGGACTCGATGCACTCGATGTCGTCAACCTGCGCGTCGGAGGGCTTGACGGTCCCACTCCTGGCTCGATTGCCGAACCGTTCATGGTGCTCGTGCAGTTGCAGCAAGAAGGGTTCATCAAACATCTCGGTCTGAGTACCGTGAACGCCGAGCAGATCGCCGAGGCACAGTCCATCGCGCCAGTTGTGTGTGTGCAGAACTTCTACAACCTTGCCCACCGGGACGACGACGATCTGATCGACGCTCTGGCCGCACAGAACATCGCCTACGTGCCCTACTTCCCGCTTGGTGGCTTCTCCCCTCTTCAGTCCGACACGCTGATGAAGGTCGCCACTCGTCGGGGCACCACACCGATGGTTATTGCGCTGGCATGGCTGCTCCACCGCTCACCAAACATTCTGCTCATCCCGGGCACTTCGTCCGTTGCACATCTGCGCTCCAACATCACCGCAGCCGCACTGACTCTTTCCGAGAATGATCTGGCAGAACTGGACGGCCTTGCCTCGTGAGCACGATCATGGCGAAACCGGTGAAGAGAACGTCGTAGGTTGTCTCTCACCAGGCCCAGGATGTGTGCC
>JAFMRP010000127.1 GCA_017354095.1 Ktedonobacteraceae bacterium | reverse complement strand
CTGTGTCGAGTTTTGAAGCCGGGCGGCAGGTTAGTCATTACGCTTTCGACGGGGAAGATCAATGCACGGGGAGAGGTGGAGGTGTGGAAGCCACTTCAGTCAGCGTTGGAGGAGCAGGTGATGCCTGGTATGCAGAGAAATGGCCTGAAGGTTGTGCGTTTGGAGCAAGGGCCAACCTCCCGGCAATACACGAGCGTGGCAGTCATTGGCGAGAAGTGAACCGGCCCTTCGCAAGGGAGAATGAAGAGCACGGAGTCGGTGAGAAGCGAGCCGGTCACCCGCATAAAGTTTCAGAAAAGAGGAGGGGATATAGGAGTTGGGACAAGGTGCAGGCAAGGACAGGGTTATAGGGTTGGGTGGGTTGCCTGTCGGGCTCTCGCTGAAGCGAGTCACTGCACCAGGATTCAGTTGGGTCGGTGAGTGACCGTGCCAGCCTACGGGTTTCAAGCGTTGCCTGTATACCAGAATGAATGGTGAAAGTTCCTAGGAGTGGCTCGACATGTTGGGAGACAGGAGGATTGCCATCCAAGATCGACCACCCGTCAAGGGGTGGTGAATGGCACGAGAATCGCCACCCGCGAGCCGGCCACCCCTTGCGAGTGGCCCTACATGTTGGGTGGGAGAGAGGCAGGTGAGGAAAGGTGTGTCTATTGGCTGGTGAGCCAGATGGGTTGTGCTTCTGCTTGTGTTTCCTGAAGCTCTGCTGGCAAGGAGCTTTTTTGTGAACTGTGCAGGCAGAATTCTAGCGCCGGGCCCATTGTCATCTGTCGCTGCCATAAGGTGCCTTGTTGCTCGCTTTGACTCTGGTGTAACAGTTCGTTCAGCTTATCGTAGCTCATGCCGGCAGGCTTGCTGAACCAGGTAGCGGAGCGAATGCTGGCAATCTGGGCGAGATCGATGGTTCTGTCTTTCAAACGATACAGGCCACCGGTTCCCTTACTTGCCAGGCGCGCAACCTGGTGGTGCGGGTCGCGACAGATTCCTGTAACCGCTGCTTCGTCCAGGGGATCGAGTGCCGCCGAATTTTCGACGAGATACCAGTCCTCGTAGACTTCACTTTCCCCGGTCATCCATGGGAGTTGGGCCATCTCCAGGACCATTGAACATATAAAACCTTGTGGTTGCCGATCCTGCAGTATCTGGTGAAATGTGATCAGTTTTTCTTGATATTCCTCTCGCGAGGTTTCGCTTCCTCGCTGGTGCCAGAACACATATGCTAACATCTTTTTTACCTTTCGTTTTTTGTTGGCGGTTGCTTTTTGATGATATATTACTCTGTCAAACTGCGTTTGACGGGTGCGCCGCCATATGAAATTTGAGAAATTATGGGGGTGTAAGGATGGCAGAGGACACAGGAACGGGAGGGTGCGAACCGACCCCCACAAGGGAGAGGTGAGGAAAGATGTTGCAGGGGTCTGGTGGGAGGCCTGCGGGCTCTCGCTGATGAACTTTAAGAAAATAATGGGGATACAGGCAACGGATGAAAACCCGTAGGGAGATGCTGTTCCCCACTGGCCCACCCAACCCCAGTGCAGCTGGGTCAGCAGGGAGCGAGGTGAGCCTATGGGGTTTCATGCGTGGCCTGTAGACACTTTTCAATGCTGAAAGTTCATCAGCGAGTTACTGCGCCGGGATTCGGCTGGGTCAGCAGGCACCCGAATCAGCTTTCGGTGATTCATCTGCTGTCTGTATACCATTCTCATTTGTTAATGTTCATCTCCCACTGCGCTTTCTTCTACTGAAACTTAAGGACTAGTGCAATCACACGAGACCTCTTTGGGAAGGGAGGCAGAGGGCACGAGTGGGCAACCTCAAGGGGCCCCACCTTGCCTCTCCCCACCCCTTGCCCCTACAGATCCGACGCCGCTGCCTCACGTTTTTTGCCGAACAGGTCTCGTGATTCTTCTACACTAGATGGGGGTGAAGAAGCTGGCGGCCAGCATGGCGGCGCAGATGACGATGGTCGTGAGCAGGGTGAGCGTGTCGAAGCGCTTGAAGTGCATCTGGCGGCGTTTGCTGCGACGCCATCCGGCGTGATTCCCGTAGCAGCGGGCCTCCATAGCCACGCTAAGTGTCTGTGCTCGCTTAAAGCCGCTGACAAAAAGGGGGATGAAGAGTGGGGCCAGCTTGAGGATGCGCTGTATGACATTGCCCTGATCGAAGCGCACGCCGCGCGCGGCCTGGGCTTTCACCAGGCGTTCGACCTCCTGGACAAAGATTGGCACGAATTTCAGCGCGATGACCAGGACCATCACAAATGCATTGACGGGGATGCGCAGCCGCTGCAGAGGTGATAGCAGCGCTTCCAGGCCATCGGTAAAGTCTACCATGGAGGTGGTGAACATCAGCATAGAGACGAGGTAATAGAGGAAGAGTGCCCGGATCATAACCAGCGTGCTGTTAAGGATGCCCTCCTTTGAGATATTGAGAATCCACCACTGCCAGTAAATAGTCTGGTGCTGATCGGGCGAAGCATAGAAGATAACCTGGATAACGTAGATGAAGGCCAGGAAGCCCAGGAAAGGCTTAAAGCCGCGCAGCGCATAGGCTATCGAGATATGCGAGGCGCGCTGCAGCAAGATACAGAATAAGAGAAGGACCGCGAAAGCCAGAAATTTGCTTACCAGAGAGATCGTCGCGATAAGCAGGATAGCGCAGAGCAGCTTCGCCCGTGGGTCCATGCGCGCGAGGGAGGAGCCGTTATTGATATATTGTCCGAAGGTGATGTTGCGGGAGAGTTCAATCATTGTTTTTCTTCTTGCTATGTGATGTGGCCGGTAGTTGGTGATGCGTGTTTCACCAGCTCCTCTTCTAATTCTGCCAGATTGAGTACATCGGTACGGATAGCTGGAAAGATTTCGCGCAGGGCCAGGGCGATGCTGGCAGCCTCTGGCAGCGCGATGTCCAGATCGGCCAGAAGGCTGGCCTGCTGGAGAATCGCGCGCGGAGGGCCGCTGGAGACCAGTCGGCCCTGGTCAAGGACGTGGATGAGGTCGGCAATCTCGATAACGTCATCCAGGCCACTGGAGACGTAGATAATGGTGAGATGGTGGCGCTGTTTGAGTCTTTTGATCAGGCTCAGTAGTTCGTGGCGACCGGATGGGTCCAGGCCGGCGGTTGGCTCATCGAAAATAATGATTTCGGGCTGCATAGCGAGTACGCCAGCGATGGCGACGCGGCGTCTCTGGCCTCCGCTGAGTGCGTAGGTATAGCGTGTGCGGAAGTCCTCATAGGGCAGTCCAACGGCCTCCAGCGACTCTTTGACCAGGCGGCGTGATTCGGCCAGCGGCACCTTTTTGCGCTGTGGGCCGAAGGAAACGTCCTTGCCTACGGTTTCTTCGAAGATCTGTGACTCGGGCGATTGGAATACCACGCCCACGCTTGAGCGAATTCGTTCGAGGTCGAACGAAGGTGCGGCCACATCGTCGCCCTCGAAGAACAGCGTGCCGGGGGCTGGTTTGAGCAGGCCGGCCAGCAGGTCCACAACGGTCGATTTGCCAGACCTGGTTGGTCCGACGAGCGCGATGGTCTGGTGTTCTGGGAGGGAGAGTGAGAGGCCGCGCAGTGCCACCTGCGCGAAAGGCGTGTCGCGCAGGTAGGTGTGATGGACATTTTTCAATTCGAAGAGCATAGACTGGTCCTCAACTGTTCTGTAGAGAGAACGACCTCTGGCAGGTGTGTGCAGCCCCTGGCGCGCAGGCGTTGACCCACGTGGGTAACCATCGGGATGTCCAGACCGATTTGTTGCAGCTCGTTGGAGCGTGCGAAGACTTCCGCGGGCGTTCCATCCATCGCGATGCTGCCCTGGTGCATCACGATGACGCGCTGGAAATCCGCCACCTCATGCATGAAGTGGGTGATATGTACGATGGCCAGATTCTGCTCGCGTGCGAGGCGGTGAGCTGTTGCGAGGAGCTGACGCGCGGTTTTTCCCGGGATCATGGTGGTTGGCTCATCCAGGAGCAGATAGCGCGGGCGCATAGCCAGTACGCCGGCAATGGCGACGCGCTGCTTCTGGCCTACTGATAGCTCGTTGATGGGCATCTCTGCAATGGATTCCAGGTCGAGCAGTTTGATAGCCTCGTACACGCGCTCCTCAATTTCGAAGCGTGGCAGGCCCAGATTTTCGGGGCCGAAGGCGATATCATCGATAACGGTATTGGCGACAAGCTGGTCATCGGGATTCTGGAAGACCAGGCCGACGCGCTGGCGAATCGTCCAGAGTTGTTCGCCGCCAGCGCTGGTATTCAGATCGTCGACCAGGATGTGGCCGCTATCCGGGTGCAGGATTGCTGCTAACAGCCTGGCGAGCGTACTTTTGCCCGAGCCATTCTGTCCAATAATGGCGACCGTTTCGCCCTCATTGATGCGCAGGTCGACATTGCATATAGCCGGGGGAGTATGCTCGTCCTGTGTGCTGTAATTGAAGGTGATGTGAGAAACCTCTATGCTGATTTTTGTGCTGCCTTTCGTCAGTAGGGTAGGTCTTCGCGTGATTTTGTTTCTGGTGCTCGCACATAGCGTCCCTGGATAATGGAGAAGACGCGTGCCAGCGCAACGGATAGAATAGCTGCCCCGATGGCCTCGACGATGGATTGTGGAATGACCGTGAGAACGAAGGCCGGGGGAGCGTAACCTCTGACCACGATCATGGTCAGGACGAGGATGGTATTGGTTGCTGAGCCGAGCAGGCCGGCCACGGCGGCTGCCACGTCGCGATTGAAACGTGATAGGGAAGCGAAAGCGGCCCAGGCGATCAGGCCGATAAAGAGACGCGGAAGGATAGAGACCGTTGGATCTTTAAAGAGGGGGACACCGGAGCGCAGGAAACTGGTGAGGCCAAAGATCAGGCCGGAGAAGATACCGACGATGGGGCCTCCAGTAATGCCTCCAATGATGGTTGGGATATGTTCGGTGGTGGCGGAGCCGGTTGTGTTGGGGACGGGGATGAAACCAAGGCCGGGCACGGTGCCCAGGATAATCGTGATAGCGCCAAATACGCTGGCCAGAACCAGGCGTTCGGTTGTGAGTCTCCAGGGCTGATCAGTGGAGATTCGTGGTGTGATTTTGCTCAAAATACGCTCCTTTGTGCGATGAGCAGTGCTGCACTATAGGGAGTGCAGCTGAAGTATATGACGAATAAAACGTACATCAGGAAACAAAACGTATGTCTGGTAGTGGCAGCCGACCGGCTATCCTTACGGTTGTTAGGCCATGCATAGTATAGTGATTTGCTGAGCAAAATGTCAAGGAGAGGGGGGGCTCGGGGGCACCCCGTCTGCTCTTATTCCGACAGCCAACGCTGCTGTTCAGCTACGAACTGCGTTCGTCAGGCTGTCGGAGCAGAAGTACCCCGGCAGAGGCGCTGCGTCCTCTGCACTCCCGCTGGGAGGTATGACAGTCAGGGCAGGTGTTGTATGCCCTGGGGGCCGCCGATCAGGGCCTGGCTGGCCATGTGTAGGAACAGGCCGGTTTCCACTACGCCGACGATATTGTGCAGCCTGGCGTCCAGTTCGTCGGGATTGGTGATGCCCTGGGGGAATGTGCAGTCCAGGATGATATTATGGTTTTCGGTAATGAAAGTGCTGGCGCCGAGATGGCGTATCTGGGCTATGGCATGCAGTGCTTCCAGGCGTTTGCGTACGGGTGTGACCGCGAAGGGGACGACTTCCAGTGGGACGGGAAAATTTTGTCCCAGGTAGGTGACTTGCTTGGTGATGTCGCCGATGACGATAAAGCGGCGCGCGGACGAAGCCACGATTTTCTCGCGCAGGAGTGCTCCCCCCCCGCCTTTGATGAGGCGCAGTTGTGGGTCGATTTCGTCTGCGCCGTCAATGTAGAGGTCCAGTTCGGGGTAGCTGTCGAGTGTTGTGAGTGGTATACCCAGTTGTTCGGCAAGGTCATGCGTTGCCTGGGAGGAAGCGACGGCTCCGGTGATGCGTAGTCCTTGCTGGATGCGTTGTGCCAGCGCGCGCACAAAAAATGTTGCGGTTGTGCCTGTACCCAGCCCGATGACCATGTCATCTTCAACGAGCCTGGCGGCGGTTGTGCCTGCCAGTTCTTTCCAGGTGTCCTGTTGTTTATCGTGTTGCGACATCGCGCCATGTACTCCTTTGGATGCGTTGGGTGGTAGGTGTTGTGCATATTGTATGACATCTGTGTGCTGTCCGAGTATAGCATATCTGGTCCGGGTTGGTCACAAGTGAGCCTGTGCTCTCACCTCGCCGCCCTCTTGTCCAGACCGCCAACGCCGCTGGCGCGGCCTCTTGAAAGGTCCCGTCAGAAACGCTGGGCCTCTTGTCCAGCCCGCCAACGCCGCTTTTGCGGCTACGGCTGCGCCGTCAGGCGGGCTGCAAGGAATCTGGCGCAGCTACGCTTCGCGTCATCTGACGGAGAGGCGTTCCCGCTGCGCGGTCAGGCGGTCTGGGCGGAATCGCCTGCGGCGGCTCGCAAAAGGATTTTTCTGGGGACACCCCAGGCCCCGGCAGGGAGCTGCGCCCCCTGCACCCTCGCTTTTGCGGGAACCAGGAATGGAGGAAGACACGTCAACTGTGGTGTCGGGTGTGGGATGGTACCTGTGTGAGGGTAGCTTGCCATCCAAAGGGCGTCGTGATACACTCATCAAAGTATGATTTGTTGGCTTGAAAAGATCAAGCAGGTCAAATTTGGAGAGCCTTCTGGTGGAAGAGCGGCGATGATCGCGGGGAGACAGCGGGCTCAATCTGGTTCAGGTGGATAGAAGCAATGTCTGACGTATGGCGCATTCTAGTTGTTGAGGCTGACGAAAAGCTCAATCGGAACATAGTCAACGCCTTGCAGAAGGAAGGCTATGCAGTGCGAAGTGTTGCCAACGGCGCGGATGCAGTACGGGCTTTGTGGTCGGAGACATTTGTGGTGGTGGTGTGTAATTTGCGGGTACCCGGTGCCGGTGGTTTGGAATTGCTTCAGTGGTTGCGGGCTTACCGGCCCACGACGCATATGCTTCTGATGGGAGAGCCTGATCAGCGGATGCAGGTATTGGAAAACGGTGCCGCCGGTTATTTAGAGCTGCCGCTAGATGTTCGTCAATTAAGAGAGGAGCTGCGTCGTTTTTTGCAGCAACCGGGATTTTCAGCCGATCTGGACTCCTTCGATCTGTTGGATGTCATCCAGATGGTTACAATGAGTCATCGCAGTATTGCGTTACTGGTGAATACGGGTCTGGAAGAGCATGGCCTGTTGCGTTTTCAGAACGGCGAGCTGATCTGGGCTGAATATGGAACGCTGCGTGGTGAGGAGGCGTTTTTCGCGCTGGCCGCGCATAAGAATGGTTCTGTAGCTCAGCAGCCCTGGAATGAGCAAGTGGAACCCAATGTCAAGCAGCCGTTGTCGCGTCTTATTTTTCAGGCAGTGCAGTATCGCACCAAGTATGCGGACGCTGCTATGCAGCAGCAGAGCGGTG
Source organism: Ktedonobacteraceae bacterium (assembly GCA_017354095.1). Taxonomy (GTDB): domain Bacteria; phylum Chloroflexota; class Ktedonobacteria; order Ktedonobacterales; family Ktedonobacteraceae; genus Bu33. The sequence goes on along the minus strand of JAFMRP010000127.1, from coordinate 1,809 downwards.
GGCAGGATATAGATACGTTCATGGCGCCTGAGGGTGGAGAAGAGGTAGATGATCATCCATTCGTAATGAATCCAGTGGAGGAGATTGATGATACTCCTTTCGCGGTTCTGGCCGAGACGGACATGCCTGGACCGCAGGGCGGTTCTGGGAATGGCAGGGTTGACCAAAAGCAGTCGAGCGAGATGACGCGAGAATGGTGGGAGAGGTCTTCGGAGCTGCCGCGTGTCAGCGATGCTTCAGGTACAGTGTTGCCCAATATGGGTGGTGGGCGTTCAGTGACCAGTGGAAGTATGGGGGCGATCACTCCGGCGGTACAGAAGACGCCTGTGAATGAGAAGGAGGAGCTGCCTTCCTGGTTAGTAGATCAGCCCACGACAGATATACCGGTGGTGATGCGCCCGCCGTCCGCGGAACGTGTACCTTCGACGCCAGCTGTTTCTTCGTCGCCTCAGTGGCAGATGCCGCAAGATGTCAGTAGGGCTACTGATCCTTTGCTGTCAGATGAGACGCCATATAATATGGCTCCGGCTGAGGTGTTTCAATCATCGCCCACTGTGTGGCAGCAGCAGCAGGAGCCGCAGAGGAGAAATACTCCTCCGATAAGTACCCCTCCTATAGAAGTAGATGATCTCCAGTCGCTTACTACCGTGAGTGAGGAGCGTTCTGCTGACCACCAGCGCAGTGGGGCACTTGAGCGCCAGCGCAGTGGAGCGCTGGCACAGAGCAAGCATCATTACAATTATCCGGCGCTGGTGTCAGCGCTGCAGACGCTGGGTTATGCTATTGGCGGCTTTGTTGCGGCTGCGATTGTCAGTCTGGATGGCCAACCAGTTGCCCAGGTGACGGTTGATGACATAGATATGACGCCGGTCTGTCGATCTGCCAGTTCTGTGTTGCAAAGTGCGGTGCAGATGCTTGTTCAGGGTGAATGGGGGCAATTTGAGGAGATTGTGGTGAACAGTGCTGATTGCCGCATTCTGATGCGGCTGGTGGGTGAGGGGCAGTGGGCGTTTCAGGTGTTGATTACCTCGCGTGAGGCTGATCTTGTGGAGAGCCTGAATGTGATGGCGAATGTCGAAGGGGCTATTAGCGCGGCTTTAGAGTAGCGGGAAATGTCTGGAAAGAAGAGTGGTGTGATGAGTGAGAAGCGTCAAGTGACGGAAGAGGAAAAGCGGAATAATCGTTTTTCTTTTATTGTTGGTATTTTTATTGCGCTGGCGATTATTGTGATTTTTGTGCTGGTGTTTAACAAGTAGGAGGGTTGTGCCTCTGTTCAAGGGGCTGGCGCCCCTTGTGATCCCCCCTTACTCCTTGCTGTAAAAAGAGATTCTCCGGGGGCTGTGCTCCCGAACCCCCGGCAGGGGCACAGCCCCTGCACCCCCGCGCAGAGTGCCGGGATTATGGAAGGTCCAGTAGTTTTTTGAGTTGTTCGAGGTCGAGGTCGCTGTTCTCCTGAGGGGAGGTAGGCGATGGTTGGGGGGATGGCTTTTCGCGGGCCGGGCGGCTGCGGCTTGGCTCGCTGCGCCGAGGTTGGGGGGGCTGAAGGGGGGAGAGGCGTCCTTTGTGCTCTGGCAGCAGGCGTGGCTCGGGCGCATTTTGTTTGAGCGAGGCTAGCTGCTGCTCAATGATCTGGTCTTCGCTTAACTGCTCTAATTGTGTATCCAGGTCGCGCTGTTGTAGTTCTGCCAGTGCGCGTGCTCTGGCCTCGTTCTCCTGTATGCTATCCTGCGCTTTGCTGAATTTCTCCTGGCTCCCGGTCTGGTCGACCTTGTTGAGCGCATCGAAGACGCGCTGCTGAATGAGCGCATT
>JAFMRP010000773.1 GCA_017354095.1 Ktedonobacteraceae bacterium | reverse complement strand
CTCCCATTATTGAATGTCAGTCTCCCCTATAGACCTGGTTCTCCTGCGACTTCTTTTTACCCCCTCCGAAACTGAAGTCAGGTAAATCCAGGCCATCTAAAAACACCAGCAGCACAATTAACACAATCAGCATGGGAATGATGAGCACAATCAGCGTTGAGGTCGTAGATTTCAGGTTATGGACCGCCATAATGACTTTGACATGCAAAAACATCCTGTAGATGAATAGCAGCGTGATCAGGCTTACCGGCACAATAGCCAGCATCTTTGGGAGTGGTAGCAGCAGCAAGATGCTGCCAGCCAGTACCAGCGGGATAGTGCCGAGCAGGAGCAACGAAAGGTGTTCAACAAACCTCCCCTTGCCGCCAGACAGCCTGCTAAAGAGATAGGCAGTGCCCAGGCCAATGAAGAAACTGCCCAAAACGAACGTGATGGCAGTGTAGGGCGAGGGCAATAATCCAAAGGGCTGGAGAGAGCCCGCTCTGAAGCTGCTCGTCGTCTGGAATGCGGAGGAGGGTAGCAAGTGGCCCGCGTAGCTAAGCCCGATGGTGATGATAAGCAGCAGCGCGAGCTGGACAAGCGCGCCGCCCCAGCCAGCGAGTCGCGCTACCTCGCGCAAAACGCTGACCGATGGTCTGCCAACTACCAACCAGCACTGCCGGGGCAACTGCGTGAGTACTTCGTCTAAGGGGAGAGGTTGAGGGGCTGGCGCTTCATACTCAGCACCACTGACGAAAGGGTTATGATCAAGCTTCTGTTTCACAACTGGCCTCCTTGCAGCATCTATATTGACTAATATTATGCGAACAAAGATGCACTGTCAGTGGTAAGCATCACAAATTTTGCCGATCCCGCGAAAATCTTTGGAAATGCGAAACCAACAGAACTAACAGAACCAACGCTTCGGACAGTGACGAACAATTTCCCGAAATTCGACCTGGCTGCCATGTTGTCTCAGTAAAAAGTGTTAGAAGTGTTAGTATTGCAAACAGCAATAGAACGGGATTGTACCCTGCCACAGAACTGTTGTTTCTGTTGTTTGTGTTGGTTTCTTGCCAGCGAGGAGAAATAGAGAGAGAGCCCTCTACAAAAGAGGGCTGACTGCTTTTCCTGTTATAAAATAGCGATCTAAAGAGACAGCATATCTGGGAACAAGGCCACTCTGATCATTCTTTGCGAATAGGGACATCTTCCTGCACTGTTGTGCCGTCCGGTGCCTTCTTCTCCTTGCTATCTATATCTAGAGGGGGATTGCAAGCTCCTGCACCGTCTTCTGCAGATTGAAATTCGAGATTCGTCACGCTACGAACTTTCCAGGTCCCAGGAACGGGCCAGTTCCCGAAAAACTTATGGTCATCTCTTTGCTCCAGTTCTTCGGATGTATTGATATGATTGCCATCGGTTAATGTTGCTTCTATAAGCATCTTCCCGGGAATGCCAGATGTAATATCTACACGCTGCTGGCCATTGGCATCACTGTGCGTGTCTACCTCTAATTTCCCAGCCCGTTGGACAACGTCTTTATGGGTATGCTCATCTGCTACCTGCCTGCAGAGTGAAAATTCGGTTTTGGAAGGTAGTGGATCAGTGTTCTCATGCAGCGCAACACCGGCAAGAACTGCTCCTGCAACGCCTGCTGCGATGAACCCTTTTGTTTTCCCATCCATATGCTCTTCCTTTCGCGTATTGAAAACTCATCAACATTGTCTATTTATAGAAGAACTTATAGCATGCGTATCAAATCATTATAAGCATACCACGGGCTATCACGCAGATGAGAGAGGAATTGGGGGACAATTCTGGCTGGGAGCATGGGGGCGGCGAAGGGAGTAACCGCCCCCGGAGAAGGTCTTATTGCACGATGGTCGCACTGACCGAGTAGATGGGAGGCAGGTAGTCCGCTATCATCTGCCAGTTATCGCCCCGGTCGCTGCTGGCGAAAAGCTGACCCGTATTGGTGCCCACATATACGCCACAGGGGTCCAGCACATCTGTACACATTCCGTGTCGCAGCACGCCCAGTCGCACGTTATGTCCCGATGGCAGACCGCGCGTCAGCGGCTCCCACTCTTTTCCGGCGTCATGCGTACGGTAGACCGTAAATTGATCACCGAAATTGTGGCGACCATTTCCTTCTTCCACCACCACAAAGAGCGTCTCGGGATGATGGGGATCGAGCGCCAGTGGGAAGCCGAACTCGGAGGGCAGATTGTTCTGCACGTCGATCCAGTCCCTGCCCGCGTTCAGGCTCTTATAGATGCCGCAGTGATTCTGCTGATAGAGCACATCTGGCTGCGTGGGATGCTGAAGCAGGCGATGAATGCATTGTCCGAACTCAGGATAGGGATCGGGCAGGAAACCGGCGCGTGTATTTTTATTGGCGAACGCCCAACTTCTGCCGCCATCGTCGGTGCGCAGGCAGCCAACGGCGGAGATGCCCACCCACATACGGTCGGAATTAGTTGGGTCGACTACGATAGAGTGCAGGCAGAGGCCGCCCGCGCCCGGCTCCCAGCGCTCGCGCGTGGGATGTGAGAGCAGGCCAGCGTTCGGCTCCCACGTCTCACCGTTATCTGTGCTCATCCACAGGCTGGCGGGATCGACTCCGGCGTAGATCACGCCCGGCTCGGTCGGGCGGCCCGGCTCGATATACCAGATATTATTGAGCTTCATGCCGCTATCCTGCGCGAACTGGATGCCGTGACGCGGCTCCTGCCAGTTCTGGCCCCAGTCATCGCTATAGCGCAAAAAAGTGCCAAAGAAATCGCCGTTGTCAGCCGCGAAGAGGCGGCAGCCAGAGCGCTGATCGAAAACGGCGTAGAAAATGCGCCTGCCATTCAGCGCTGTGTTTTCGACCTCCCAGTGGACCCGGTCGCGCGAGGTCAGCAGGAAAAGTCCACGCTTTGTTCCTATAGCCAGAAGAATAGTGCCGTTAGGATACCTGTTCTGCTGGGTCATTTTGTGAAACTCCTTTTACAATATAGATCAGCCCCCGGCGACTGAAGGCAGAATGCGGATACGCGCGCCTTCGTGGACGGGAGTATCAAGCCCTCGCAGGTAGCGAATATTATCTTTTTCCAGAAAGATGTTCACGTAGGGACGCAGTTCGCCCGTCTCGTAACAGATGTTGAAGCGGATGCCGGGGAAAAGCCGCTCAAGTTCCTCGATAACTTCGCGAATCGTCGTGCCTTCTACGTTCAAGCGAGCCTGGTTAGCGGTCCTCTCACGCAATGCTGGCGGGAGGATGACCGTTGTAACTGGCATAAGTAATTGACCTCGCTATGCGTTTTTCTCCGTGCCAGAGGGAATAGAAAAAGATTCTTCTAAAAAGATATAACTGATTGCGGGCAAAAAAACTTCTCCAATCTTGCCCTTTTCCTGATGAACGAGAGATGGGCCCGAAAATATACACAATTTTAAGTATTGTTGTGGTCTACCCATTTCGTGTAGCGATGGCGATCTCGCCGTATCTTATTCAAAGCGGTGAAAGATTGATTGATCGTTTCGAGTTTGTGACGGTGCCGCTGTTTGAGCAGGATGCTAGAAAATTTGTGCGCAATCGGGTACTATCTATGTATCC
>JAFMRP010000772.1 GCA_017354095.1 Ktedonobacteraceae bacterium | reverse complement strand
GGCTGGCGCAGTTGATCGGGGCTGAGTTGGGCCAGTGCGGCAGCGTCGGCGTGCAGCTGCAGCATCCAGCGTTGCACATTATTGAGGCCCTGGTTGATCTGGGAGGCCAGCTTTCTCTGGTCAGGTGTTGAGGTGGGGAGATGGCTTAGCTCGCCCAGGTGATTGCTGATATGCTTGAGGTAGCCAGGTGGAGACTGGTGCTGCTCATCGATCTCTAGCAGGGCAACCTGAGCGATTACCGGGTCAATCAGCATATATGGTAGACCGGCGGGCAGCTTCTCTGTCTGTACGTATTGGGCACCGTCGAGGTAGTCCAGGATGCGAACAAGCTGGCGCTGGACCAGCCCGATATCGCCGCTGGCCTGGGCATCGCGGGCGCTGCCGGCAAATTCCAGAACTTTCAAGGTATTGCGGAAGAGCCAGATGTCGAGCCCGCCATTGAGCGGTGTGCTCAACTGCTGAAGCTTGGGATCTTTGGCCAGAAGGTGGCGCAGGTGGTCAAGCTGGCTGAACTGTCCCGTTTTCTGGGTGGAGAACTCGGCATAGTAGCGCCAGCTGGCGGTATCGGTCGCCGGATTGGTCGGAGTCGGGTCGATATTTTCGAGTGTGACTAGCAGGCGGCTATAATTTGCCAGCAGGTTTTCATGCCGGGAATTTTTGTCGTAGGTGATATCAATGTGACCTCCATGGGTCGATTGACCGAGTGATACGGGCAGCTTTTCGGCATTGTTCTCGCTGAGCAGCCAGAAGAAGTAGCTCTGGCCAGTGGGTGGATCAGGCAGGCCATCCAGATTGATGCGCAACTGGTCCGCGATACCCACATCGGTATTCAGGTTGATCTGGCCGCTGCTGGCAAAGAAGGCGTGGCCAACGACGGCTGGTGCCGCAGTGAACGTGTTGCGCAGCAGGAGGAAGCCCCCCAGGCTCGCGCCGAGCAGAGCGACAAGGATGAGCAGCGCGACCAGCAGCTGAGAGCGCTTGCGTTTGTATGCCGGTCGCTGACCCGGGGCCTGTGGTATAGGCGGAGCGTGTTGTAGCTCCAGGGTAGGAGGTGGAGGGGTCGTGGGGACCGGTGCTCGTGCCTGGACAGTTGTGTAGGAAGGCTGCGGTGTGAAGCCGGGCTGCTGTGGTGTGAGCGCGGCCACTCTGGCTGGCGTCATCTGGGGGAAGCTCAGGTATGTGGGGCTGTGCATGCTGTCCTGCCAGGGAGTGCTGGACGGCGAGCCCGGGGAAGAGCTAATCTGGTCCAGAATGTCGTGTGCTGGCATGTTGAGCGCCCTGGCGACGGCTACCACCAGTGAAGTCGCGGTGGGGAAGCGTGCCAGAGGGTCCCGAGACAGGGCGCGCATGATCACAGCCGTCAGCGCGGGCGGCAGATTGGGATTGATCAGCGCGGGCGAGATGGGTGTGCTATGGACATGCTGTGCCGTAATGTCGGCTGTGGTATCGCCGTGGAAGGGTAGCGTGCCGGTGCAGAGCTCGTACAGGATGACGCCCAGTGAGTAGATGTCGCTACGTGCGTTCTCCATATGGCCCTGAGCCAGCTCGGGCGAGACATAAGGAACGCTCTCCCGTGGGATATCCTGGGTCGGATAGAGGTAGCTGTTGCAGAAGCCGATCAGCAAGGGTGTGCCTGGCAGATTATTGAGCGGACTTAAGCGATCAAGCAGGATATTAGAGGGAGAGAGCGCGTTATGAATAATACCGTGCTGGTGAGCGTAGTCGATAGCTGAGGCGATGGGGGCCAGCAGGAAGGGAAGATCCGCGATCTCGAATAGTTTGCCCGTGCGGGCAAGTGCTTGCAGGGATTCCGCGAGTGTAGGGCCATCGATATAGTCGGTGACCGCCATAACACGGTTTTGCTGGGGCAGAGGCTGTATGTCGAGTACCGGCGCGATGTTTGGGTGGCGTAGCGATTGTAGGATGGCCATCTCTTGCACGTAGCGTGTGAGATTCGCCTGTGGGTAGAGAGGTAGCAAAGAAAGGATGACATAATAACGCTGCTCGGTATCAAACGCTTTCCAGCGTTCGCCCGGCGTGCTGCTCATCAGTTGCTGTACCAGTTCATAATGGCCCAGTTGATGCTGATTCGTACTCATGAGTGATTCTCCCCTGATTGCCTCTGCTTTTCGTAAACATACGGGGTACCCAATGATATTATTCGCCGGATTACCACCATATGTCAATGAACAATCTAACAAAAATGGTGATCTCTTTGTAAAAAACCTGAATTAAAAAATAATAAACAGGCAGGCGGAAATTTGCGTAAAGAAATAAAAGAGGAGATTATGTCCCCTCGCACCCACCCGGGTGAGTGTGAGGGGCAGCAGAGATTTCAGGAGGACGCCTTTGGCCGCCCGAAACGTTCGAATTGATCCAGGCTATTTTGTGGGTTGCAGGTCCAGGGCCGCGGCGTACTGTGATTCTATATAAGCCTGTAAGGCGCCAGCGGAACCAAGAGCGGGTTCTGGTGCCTGGCTGGGAGGAATGACGTGGCCCGTATAGGAATCGGCAGCCAGCTGCTTGAGCTCGCGGGCTGTGTTGAGAATCGCCGGATCAGCTAGATTGTCTGCTTTCAGAATTTGTATGGCATCCACGCGTATCTTCTGTATCCAGTCGTTCAGATCGACAATCGCGTTCTCAACATTTTGTGTATGTTGGAGCAATTTATTATTGTTGCCGGACTGCTGCTTCAGCAGGCTAATCTGCTGGGCCAGCGTATCGATATAACCGGGCTGCTCCGCTGAGCTGATCAGCCCGACCGGAACTTTTAATAACGGCGCCCGACCGGGTGGTAGATCGCCGCTGCTTTGCGCATAGGCGGTGCCATCGACGGCTTCAATAATACGGGTTGCCTGGCGCCTGACCTGCTCGTAATCGTGTGAGCCTTGTAAGACATCGACGATACTGCCGGCCTTGTCGTTCATGGATTTGATGGTTTCCAGCAGGCCTTTCGCCACGCTCTGCTTGCCAGGGAAATCGGGCGTAATGTAGAGGATGTTTTTCAGTTGTGTGAGCACATTGGGATCATAATTGCCGCGATAGACCACGGTATTTGAAGGGGTCGATGGTTGGCCGGTGCTATTTTCCAGCGTAATGCTGATGCCCTGCATGATGGAAAGCAGGTTGGTATGTTTGCCATCTCCCTCGTAGGCCAGGGATGCGTTGTTGCCCTGAACGGTGAGGGGACCGAGCGGTAGAGACTGGTTGCCGGTAGTGTTTAACCAGGCAAAATAGGTCTGGTTGGTGGGAGCCGGATCGATGTTTTGTAGCTCAATGTGCAGCAGATCGTTGATGCCCTGCGCGTCATCCTGGAAATACATCTGCCTGACAGGAGGGGGTGGTGGAGTGGCGGTAGTGGCAGGAGGGCGCAGCACGGAGGCGAGAAGCGTCGCGCCAACCAGCAGCACCAGCAAAACGATCGTTACAATGTAGATATAGCGAGGAACAGATGAGCTTTTCGAGCCAGACGGCGGTTGCGCGGGTGTTGCAGATGCCGGCGGTGTGGGTGGGATGATCGGCGAAGATTGCGCCTGTACCATTAAGGATGTATTCTGCTCGTAGGAACCAGTAACCTCTG
>JAFMRP010000771.1 GCA_017354095.1 Ktedonobacteraceae bacterium | reverse complement strand
TGTCGATTATACACTGCAGCGCCACGTCCGCCATATGAAAGGCGGCGGCCCCGGCATGGTCATCTACGAACGCGAGCGCACTCTCTACGCCGAACCGCGCGCCAGCGAAGAATAGCTTGGTTTCGCCTATCTGGCGTTCAAAGGGACGACTGCCCCTGTTAGGGGATATAGGGCCTCCCGTTTTTCCCGTCTTTCGCGCTGCCTGCGCAGCGCGAAAGAAACAAATACCCCCTTGCCAGATACAAGAAATAATGGTAACCTCAACCTGCGATCATTCTATGCATATATTCTATGAGGAGATACTAGCTTCCATGACACAGACTGCACGAGATCAAAAAAATTCATCGCAAAGGGTCACCCGGCCCGGGCAGCGTCAACAAGAGCGTCTGTTACGCCTCGCGCGCCGTCGGCGCAGGCAGCGCAATGTCCTGGCAGTCATCGCACTCCTGTTTCTGCTCACTGCAGCAGGCGTGGGCTTCTGGCAATACCAGAAATATAACGCCGACCAGCAGGCCCTCAAAGACAAACATTCCACCGCAACCGCGGTAGCCTCCATCACTCCCACCCCCTCCGACGGCCCTGCTACTCCCCCGCCCGTTACCGGGCAGCCGGTTTCACTCGCGGATGGATTGCAGTATATCGATGTGAAAGTAGGCAACGGCGGCACCGTGCAGGCTAATAGTACCGTCTCCGTACAATATACTGGCTGGCTGCAAAAAGAAAACAAAAAGTTCGATAGTAGCTATGGTGGCCAAAACGCCGGCAAACCGGTCTCCTTCTCCCTCGGTCAGGGACAGGTCATCCCCGGTTGGGATAAAGGTCTGGTTGGTATGAAAGAGGGTGGCACACGCCGTCTCATCATTCCCCCGGCTCTGGCCTATGGCAAAAATGGCAATCCTCCGACCATCCCGGCCAACTCTACCCTGATTTTTGATGTGACCATCGTCTCCATCGATAGCGCAAGCTAAAACGAGGGTGCAGAGAGCATAGCATCCTCTATTCCCTTCCATTCGTGCTGCCGCGGGCGACACGAATGGAAAATATGCTGCTGCCCTTGACTTTTGGCAATTCTGGAGATATAATCCTAACAATTTGAGACCAATTTCCCGTAGGATTTCGCGTTATGGAGGCGCTGCGTCCGCATGTTCAAAAATGTCAGGCAGACAATCATACAGCCACCCAGGGACGTCTCATTGTTTCCCGAACAGGGCGGAACCGGTGTCCCGTTCATGGAAGAGCGTTTCTTCCTCATCCCGTTATTTTAAGGGGTGAGGAATTTTTTTGACCTGCGCGGCCGCTCTATCGCTCCCTGCATAACATGTAGGTGCTCGGATGGCCGCCAGAAATGACTCTTTCTTCAGTAATGATAAGCAAAAGGATGACCTATCAACCCGACATTCTTCGCGCCCGGCGCGTGCGTAGCGAAATCGAGGGCGCAGTGGCGATGGAGGCTTTATGAGTCAATTGCATGTACAAGAACACACTTCGCTGGAGCTGATTAAAGGCGATTTCGCCGGCAAAGACATTCTCTCTCTCGATCAGTTCTCGGCCCATGACATCCGTAGGTTGTTTGAACTTACTCACCATATGAAACGGCTCGTTGTCAACAATGAGCCATCACAGATCCTGGCTGGTATGATCGTTGCCCTGCTCTTCTTCGAACCTTCTAGCCGCACCTTTGGTTCCTTTGCTTCTGCAGTCAAGTGGCTTGGCGGTCAGACCCTTGAAATTCAGGACCCGGCAACCGTCTCCTCTGTCTCCAAAGGCGAGTCGTTTGAAGATACCATTCGCGTCTTCGAAGCCTATTCTGATGCCATTGTACTGCGCCATCCCCAGGTCGGAGCCGCCCGCGAGGCCGCTGCCGCCGCCGATTTTGTCCCAATCATCAATGCCGGCGATGGCAACAATGAACATCCCACACAAACGCTGCTCGATCTCTATACGCTCTATGAGAAATTTGGCCGGCTCGATAATCTCGTGGGCCTGCTGGCTGGCGACGCGCTCAATAGCCGCACTATCCATTCACTCATTCGCGGCCTCTCGCTCTTCGAAAATAACACCGTCTATCTGCTCTCCCCGGATGCCTTGCGTTTGGGGCTGGAAGACCTCTCGCATTTCAGGCGACAAGGTGTTACAATTATTGAGATCACTAGCGAACAAGACATCCCCAGAAATTGTCACTTCTGGTATTGGACGCGGGTGCAGAAAGAGCGCTTTAGTGAGGTAGAGAACTACCAGGAGCTGGCCCGACAGATCGTTGTTGCCACACCGCAGCTACTCAGTACATATGCCAGCCAGGATATGATCCTGCTCGATCCCTTGCCCCGCGTCAACTCAGTTGATCCGGCTGTAGATGCCGATCCACGGGCCGTCTATTTGCGCTCTCAAATTCGCAATGGCGTCTACACGCGTATGGCCCTGCTGGCTCTCGTGCTAGGGCGCTCCTGAGCTAGTATTTTGCCCACCACCGCCGGCGGCGCAGCACACCGATTGTGTATCGCAAAGTAATCATAAAGCTTTATTAAAAAAGAGGGTATAATGCACAACGATCTTATGCGAAATGATGTAATCGATCAACTTCCCGCACAACTGCTCGTGCGGGAAACGCGACGAGGTGCCCTGCTGCTGGAAGATGGCACGCGCTTTGAAGGCACTTCATTTGGCTATGATGGCCCCACCGCTGGCGAGGTCGTCTTCTGCACCGGCATGGTCGGCTATCCAGAAGCACTGACCGATGCCTCGTATCGTGGTCAGATCCTTGCGATGACCTACCCCATTATCGGTAACTATGGCGTACCAACTGCTAACCTCTGGGAGTCTGGCCGCATCCACGTGAGCGGTCTGATTGTCTCCAACTATATCGATACCCCTTCACACGCTCAAAGTACCATGACACTGCGTGCATGGCTCCAGGATCAGCAAGTTCCCGCGCTGGAAATCAAGGATACGCGCCGCCTGACCCAGCATATCCGCGTGCATGGCACCATGCTGGGCAAGATTGTCTTCGATGACGACGTTCCTTTCTATGATCCCAATACCGCTAATCTGGTGGCCCAGGTCTCGACCAGCGAGCTTACACGGCAGGGTGAAGGTGATACCACCATTGTTCTGCTCGACTGCGGGGCCAAACGCAACATTCAACGCTGCCTGCTCGACAGAAGTGTACAGGTCATTACAGTGCCCTGGGACTACGACCTCTTCTCCTCCGAACGCCACTTTGACTTTGACGGGATCGTGGTATCTAATGGGCCGGGCAATCCCCAGATGGTCGAGAAAACAGTGGCTACGGTTCGCACCGCCCTGGATCATGAGATCCCCACGCTGGGAATCTGCCTGGGACATCAACTGATTGCTCTTGCCGCTGGTGGCGAGACCCACAAGCTGAAGTTTGGCCATCGTAGCCAGAACCAGCCCTGCCTGGCTCATGATACAAAGCGCTGCTATATCACGACGCAGAATCACAGCTTCGCCGTCAAAACGCTGCCTCCGGACTTCTCACCCTGGTTTACGAATGCGAATGATGGCAGCAATGAGGGCATGCGCCACGTCAATGCGCCTTTTATGTCGGTACAGTTCCACCCGGA
>JAFMRP010000770.1 GCA_017354095.1 Ktedonobacteraceae bacterium | reverse complement strand
GTTCGAACCAGATAAGGGAATTTGTGAGGAAGGCAGAGCAAGGGGCAGATCAGCTTTATCGAGCGGCTGAACGGCATGATGATCCTGTGGAGAAAGAGTGTCTCGCCTGGGCAGCCGATCACTACGCGCAGGCGGCCAGATTTCTGCAGGGTGATACTGCGGAAGATGTAGCTCGTGCTCAGGAGCAGCTTGCAAAGGGGGGAGAGTTACTCGATTTTATCAACTATGAGCGACCGTGAAGTTACACGTCACGGCGCGCTTTTGCGCAGTGTTGGGGATATTGAGGAGGGCCTGAATCTGTCCAATTCTGCACTCGACGCCCGCGTCGTGCCTTGCTATAATGCCTTATGAGGGCTTGCTCCCTCTACTCTAATATTGGGAGACTTCTTTGTCTGCACTAACACGTGGGAACCTGATCATCGGGCAATCGGGTGGGGCGACAGCCGTTATTAATGCCAGCCTCGTTGGAGCGGTAGAGGCGGCGCTGGCCACCAACCGTATCGGCGCGATCTATGGCATGCAGCATGGCATCGAGGGCCTGCTCAAAGAAGAGATCCTCGACCTGCGCCAGCAGCCGGCGAGCCTCTGGCCTCGTATTAAACAGGCTCCATCGGCCGCGCTTGGGGCCTGCCGCTACAAATTACAAGATTCAGATCCAGAGCGCGTCATAGAGATTCTACGTCGTTATGACATTCGCTATATGCTCTATATCGGCGGCAACGATTCGGCTGATACCTCGCACCGCCTGGCCGCCGCTGCCCGGCAGAGCGATTATGAGTTATGCATCATCAGTATACCCAAAACCATCGACAATGATCTTCCCTTCACAGATCATTGTCCGGGGTATGGCAGTGCAGCGCGCTTCATTGCCCAGGCGACCATTGACTCAACCATGAACACTGTCTCCATTCCCTGGCATTATCCCGTGAAGATAATAGAAACGATGGGACGCGATGCCGGCTGGTTGACGGCCGCCTCCGCGCTGGGAAAGCGCGATGAACAGGACCCGCCGCATGTGATTCTGATACCGGAGCAGCCCTTTATACAAGATCGTTTCCTGGCGCAGGTGGAACAGATCCATCGACGCATCGGGCATGTGATTATTGCCGCGGCGGAGACCATTCGTGACGAGCAGGGACGATCTCTCGGTGCCAGCGGGCAGGTTGGAGTAGATGCCTTCCAGCATCCGCTGCTCAGCGGCACCGCGCAATACCTGGTCGACCTGGTCAAAACACGGCTGGGTCTGCGCGCGCGCTTCGACAAGCCCGGCGATCTCCAGCGCATGTCCTCCACCAATATTTCCAGTGTTGATCAGGAGGAGGCTTACCTGGTTGGGCAGGCGGGTGTGCAGGCGGTCTTGCGGGGTGAAAGCGATAAAATGGTAACGCTGGTCCGTCACGACGAGCCGCGCTATCATTGCACCACCGGGCTGGTTGACCTGGAGCAGATTGCCAATGTGCAGCGCCTGATGCCAGATCAGTATCTGGATGAGAGCAAAACGATGGTCACGACTGCTTTTCAGGATTACGCGCTGCCGTTGCTGGGGGCGCCGCTTATCCACCATGCTCACCTGGAAAAATAGCTGGTAGAGGTTACAGTTCATGATGACACTGAAACGCGCGATACTGGTTGTACTCGATGGTGTTGGTGCGGGACCCAATCCCGACTCTGCCGCTTATGGGGATGCCGGTGCCAGTTCGCTGGAGCATTGTGCCCAGGCCGTTGGTGGCCTGGAACTGCCGCATCTCGGGGGGATCGGCCTGGGCAATGTCACGCCGATCCCTGGCACGCCGCCACGCCGGGAGTGCGATGGGGCATATGGCCGCATGAACTCCATTGCAGCCGGTAAAGACAGTGTAGCCGGTCATTGGGAGATGACCGGGGTTGTCCTGCGCAAGCCGTTACCAACCTATCCAGACGGCTTTCCGCCAGAAATCGTCGCCTCTTTCGAGCGTGCCGTTGGCCGCAGCGTCATTGGCAACAAAGCTGCCTCAGGTACCGAGATTATCAAAGAGTTGGGCGCGGAGCATCTGCGCACAGGCTCGCCCATCATCTACACTTCGGCCGACAGTGTTTTTCAGATCGCCGCTCACCAGGATGTCATTCCGTTGTCTGAGCTCTATCATATGTGTGAAATCGCGCGCGCGCTGTTAAGCGGAGACCACGCCGTAGGGCGAGTTATCGCACGCCCGTTCATTGGGGCGCCTGGAGCGTTCACACGTACCGAGCACCGGCGCGACTATGCTCTGGCACCGCTGGGAATCTCGCTGCTGGATCGTCTCAAGGAAGCGGGCAAAGATGTGATTGGCATCGGTAAAATTGAGGATCTTTTCGCGGGCCGTGGCCTGACAGCGCGTGACCACACAGAAACCAATCGTGAAGGTATGGCCGCGACGCTGAACTGGCTAGAGCGCGACTTTACGGGGCTCTTATTCGTCAATCTGGTAGAATTTGATATGTTATGGGGGCATCGACGCGACAGCCAGGGCTATGCCCGGGCGCTGCGCGAAGTTGATGCCTGGTTTGCCCGGGTGCGGCAGGCTATGCGGCCTGCAGACGCGATTTTCTTTAGCGCGGATCACGGCGTTGATCCCACCTATCGCGGGACCGACCATACGCGCGAGTGTGTGCCCCTGCTGGCATATGGCCAGCCGGTGCGAGCGGGGTGTGATCTCGGTACACGAGCTACCCTGGCGGACCTTGGGCAGACGCTGGCTGACGTCTTCGGAACTGCTCCATTAGCGGCGGGTCGCAGCTTCGCATATGAAGTGGATTTGCTATGACCGAAACACAGCGAGATGTAAGAAATACGATCCTGTACGGCGAACGGGTTGCTCTTCGCCCGCCAACCTTGCAGGATGCGCGCTACGTTTTCCATTGGGAGCGCGATGATGAGGTGTGGCGCTATGACCCGCACCGTCCATATTCGCGCACCATACAGGAGTTCCTGCCAATCTTCGAGCGTAACTATGTACGCGGCAATGGTCATCAGTTCTGGTATATCATCGAAAACGAAGATCGTGTGCCCATTGGCACCATCACCTATTTCAATGTCGATAGGCGTCTTGCCCAGGTCGAGGTCGGACTTGGCCTTGGCGACAAAAGCCAGTGGGGCAAAGGTTATGGCTCGGAGGCGATTCTCACGCTGGTTGACCATCTTTTCGCCACCACCAATATTGTGCGCGTCTATGCTGAGACCGCTATGGCCAATCTTCCCGCCCGGCGCTCCTTCGCACGAGCAAATTTTACCGAAGTCGGAGAGATTATGGATCCAAGAAGCGCCGGGGCCCTCTGGATACTACTGGAGATCTGGCGCCATTGAACTACCCGGTATCCTGGAAATAGCTACTCATCACCAAATTCAGAAAGGAGCAGCGACGCTCTCAGCCTTTACCGGGAGCTTCGCGGCAAGCTATCATGAGCAATAATACCGCCAGAACAACTGTAACCCCGGCCCTCTTTGGGGCCTATGACATACGCGGCATCTACGGGCAGAATCTCACCGACGAGGCTGCTTATCATATTGGGCGCGCGGCAGCTCAATACCTTAATGTTCCGGAGATCGCCGTTGGTCGTGATATGCGT
>JAFMRP010000769.1 GCA_017354095.1 Ktedonobacteraceae bacterium | reverse complement strand
CCTTAGAGATTCTGACCAACGACATGCTGAATTTTCACATATAGGATCACGCGCGGATCGCCACTATAGCCCCAGGGCGCGCCATAGTGTTTCGCCAGGGTATCATAGAAAGCACCTGTCGGGTCTTTTTCAATCCGCTCCACGACACCGCGAAACTCGGCATAGGTATAGGGATTGTCCACGTCAGTAATAGAAACAGCGACACGCGGGTCCCGCTGAATATTCTGGTACTTCTTGCGGTTCGTCGTATGCGTGAATTTGATGTGTTCTCCATCCCACAAAAACCACATGGGAGACGACTGCGCCGCTCCATCAGGTCCGGTGGTCGCCAGGTGCGCAAACGCTTTTGAATGGAGTATCTTTTGAACCTTTGGATTATTCAGGTCTGCCATGAGATCGTCCTCTCTTCACTGGAAAGTCCAGATGGTGAGTACTTTGCGAAAATTTTTCCTGGAGTTTGAGATTCTACGATTCCCCGCCAAGGGGCGGGTGGCGCAAGAATCATCGTATCACAGAATGGATTGGGGACCAAGCTGATCGATCTCTCTTATGAAGATTGTGAAAAGAGTTGCTGTGTATTTTTCAACACAGTTCCGGTGATTGCTTTTGAGCAGGGGCCGTAGCAATGCTCTATTGCCACAGCCCCTGAAGGCTAATACAAAACCGTATAACGGTCAGGAGACCACGAAAGCACCGCGTAAATCTGCGTCATTGCCGCCTGTTCCAGCAGTTGTGTCGTTGGCTGCGACGCATTAAAGCGGAACAGGCCCGTCGCCGTATCGCGGTAGCTGTCCCACGCCTTATCGGCATATGCCTGCATTGCCTGCACATAGCGTGGATTGTGATTCATCGATTGCAACAGCAGCAGATTTTTGAAGAAGATCGAATTGAAAAACGCTGGTTGCCCGTAGAGACGATCATCCGCACCGTAGAAGTCCAGAGCCGCGCTAGCAATATCCTCAGCGCGCCGCAGGTACGTCTCGTCGCCAGTCGCCTTGTAGAAGAGTGCATTCACCCCAACGGGCACGCCCTGGTTATAGCTCCATTGAGTCTTCTCAATATTGCCAGCCAGATCGATATGATCCCAATAGAGGCCATTGGGCGCGAGGAGATGAGCATTCGTCCATTCATACATCTTACGTGCCCAGTCCAGATAATTGCTATCATGGGTGATCTGGTAGAGGCGCAGCCCCATCTCAGCGCCGGGCATATTGGACACGGTATTACGGTCATGGCTCCAGGTCGCCTGAGTCCAGAACACGCCGCCGGGAGCAGGATGACTGGCGTCCGTATCCCACCCCGAGACGATCAGATCAAAGATCTCCTTTGCTCGCTTCAGCGCCGCGCCATCGCCTGTCATCAGGTAAAGTTGTAATTTGGCCAGGCCCACCCACTCGTTATCATCGTAGAACTTATCGCCACCATTGCCATAGGGAGGGCGCGGGTAGGAATCATAGCCAGCCAGGCCTGTAGTACCGGTGGTATTCCAGTAATGCTCCTGACCCAGCGAGCGATCCGCTACAGCGGCCCCATAGCCGCGCCCGACTGAGCCGGGAATATACGAAAGATCAATCGTCGCGATGTGCGCTTGAGAGAACGGCCACTCATACGAATAAGGGTTGTCATTGGCCTGAGCGGGATACTGTTCCAGGTAAAGATGGGATCCATCCTGCTTATAGAAATACTTCTGCATGGCAGCATACGATGCAAGAGCCCGCGCCTGGTTATCGCCTCTCCCCGCCGCCATCGCCCGCTTCCACCCCAATGATCCAACAAGCAAACCGCTAAACATACCACTAAGAAGAAGCTTGATAGTCGTCCTACGTTTCAAAACTGTACCTCCTCTGGTATCTGCTCAGCTCAGCGCTGAAGCTGCTCACGGTATTGTTAAGATAACGCTATGCTTCCTTGACAACGTTGTCTCAACAATATCATCAAAAATAGAGCTATGTCAAGCGAAACTAGGAAGAACATGCAAAACTGGCTCTACATCTCGCGCAGCCTGGTTAGCCAATCTGGCTGTTGTCGAGCCAAGTGATAGATAAATTCGCCGAACAGGCTATTCGCCCACGCAAACCAGGGGCGCGTAAAGCGTTGTGGATTGTCGGGATCAAAGCTCTCATGCATATAGTGGGTTCCTCCTGTCGTACGCATCAGCATACGGAGAATCTCCTCCTGTTCCTGGTCGTCGATAGAGGTCAGACCCTGCATCGAGAGCGCGATATGCCAGATATAACCTGGAGGGGTATGCGGGCTACCAACACCACGTGCATATTCGCCCTCATAGTAGTAAGGATTGTCCGAGCTGAGTACAAAGCGCCGCGTATTCGCATAGAGCGGATCATTCGCCGGGCGATAACCCAGGTAGGGAATGGAGAGCAGGCTGGGTACATTCGCATCATCCATCAGGCTATAGTTGCCGTAGCCATCGGTTTCATACGCATAGATACGCCCATAGCGCGGATGGTCGACCAGGCCATACGTTTGAATACCGAACTCGATCTCGGCTCGCAGCTGCTCTGCCCGAAGTGCCAGTGCTTCATCCTGATAGATCGCGCGTGCCATCTCGCTCAGATAGCCAAGCGTCACCACCGCGAACATATTCGCCGGGACCAGGTAGCCAAACTTACAGGCATCATCGCTGGGCCGGAAGCCCGACCAGACCATACCAGTATAATTTGTGCGCGTCCCGCGTCCATGAAACAGCAGCGTATCGGTGGGCGCTAAAGGATCGAAGCGCTGGAATGAGTAGGTTGAACACTCATCGTGACGCTGCTCAACACACATCACCTCAACGATCTTACGCAGCATGTTATGCACAGTCGATGTAAAGACGCTCTCATCCCGTGTAGAGCGCCAGTAGTGATAGCAGAGCTTAATGGGATAGCAAAGCGAATCGAGCTCATATTTGCGCTCCCATACCCAGGGGCCTGCCGGAGGCTGATCTTGGTTGTGACCTTGCCCATTCGGTTCGATATTAAACGAATTGGCATAGGGGTCAAGCAGGATATAGTGAGCCTGACGCTGAATCAAGCCACTGAGCATCCGCTTCAATGCTGGATCTTCGCTTGCCAGGTGAATATAGGGATTGACTTGAGCAGATGAATCGCGCAGCCACATCGCCGGGATATCACCGGTCACCACAAACGTGCCGCCATCCTCAAGCAGTGAAACCGTCGTCTCCAGCGTATTGGGATAGCACTGAGCGAACATTTCGGCCAATGGCTGAAGGTGGGCCAGCCACCGTTGTATATCTTCAATTGTTGCTTTCACTACTGAATACACGTCAGACGAGTTTCCTTCCTACATAATAGATGAGATCAGCACGGAGTAGTGCGTATGGTCTTTTCACACGCGATCTTATGCGCGATCAGCCGAGCGGAGAGGCCCCTCTTGTTCCGCCCGGCAACGCCGCTAGCGCGGCCTCTTGATAGCTCCGCCAGAAACGACGCTACGCGTCTAGCCTTCGGCTCATCTGGCGGCAAGGCTGTTACCGCTGCGCGATCAGCCGAGCGGAGAGGCAGCCACCCTATTGATCGGGGACTGCCTCTCCTTTTGCGTCACGCACTCGCAATCAGGGCAAAA
>JAFMRP010000768.1 GCA_017354095.1 Ktedonobacteraceae bacterium | reverse complement strand
TGAACTCCCCGGATTGTTCCCTCCTTCTTCTGGCCTGTTACTTGAGAAGACAATACCAGAAAAATAACAGATACAATAAGACCAGTAAGGCTCTCTTCTATCTGGTAGTATCATCCTCACGCGCACTTTTTGTCAACTGCACTTTTGGACAGGGCGGCGCGTCACCATCGTTACGCCGTTTGCGTGGTACGCGTTATAGAATGGGTCTACGCATGCTTTCAGAGAGGAGATTTTTAATGCAGGAAAAGACACGCTTTTTCTCGTTCTTGCAACAGCCGTCCGATCTGGCGGAGTTGCAAGATGCACAACACTTCTTTGGATCGGCAGAGGTGCAGGCCTTTGTACCAACCGTCCGCGATATAGATGCTACCCTGCGCGAGTTGATCCCGTTGTTGTTGCAGATCGACGGCTTTCACGCCGGAGCGCTGGCTCTGATGTGCGGCAGTCTCGTGGAAGCAGGTGGCAATGTTGCTATCCCTGTTGACGCGACTCTGACGCTGATGGAGCGCCAGCTGCGGCAGGCGGAGGACTTCGTGCGCCGGAGCGATAGCATGAGCATCGAGGACCTGTTCCAGCATTATCCCGAAGCGACACGCGCACATTACGGCCTGAGCTTTACGCTGCTGGCGGCGATGACCATGCTCTCTCGCGATGTAGAGGCGCGCAAGCAGTTACGCAGCCGCCAGGATGTGGTTGATCTCGTTTCTGAGATGGAAGGGCACTATGAGACGCTTTACTATATCAAGGAAGTGCTGGCACTGCTGGATGACAAAGACCTGCTGATCCTCGATCCACTGAATAAGCGAGGCTTTCTGACGCACCTGGTGGGGGTGCAGGATAGAATGTACCACTGCTATGCGCTGCTCCAGCACGCGCTGCTGGAACATGCCGGGCCCGGTTACCTTAATGCCCGCCCGACCGATCCTGACCTGGTGCGTTACGCGCAGAACCGGGGTCTGACCTCGCAGGACTATCGCGAGTTTCGCGGGCGCTATGATGAACAGCGTTTTGGGTTTTATTATCCAGGTGCCTCACAGGCCGACGGAAAGATCAATTCCCTCGCCTTTTTCCCGGGATCGGCCAGCTTTTTTGACGTGCCGGCCATCGATGGCATTCCGGTTCTGCTGGTTGGTGAGAAGTTTATGTCATTCAGATGGGAGCCGGCCAATATGTATCCCGTGCTGCACGCGGCCCTGCAATCGCAAGTCTCCATTGTGCGCGAACTGCCGCGCGAAGAGGTCGAAACCTGGCTGCAGCGCTTCTCCAGGCCAGCATAAATGGCCGCCAGTGCAGGTTCAACCTTTTTCACATCCCTGCCTGGCTGCGCGGTCTGGCCAAAACAGCCAGGCAGGGATACGCCTTGTTACGCATAAGGATGAGCGCGCTGTGGTACTCTTCGGGTAATCAATATGATAAGCAATGACAATCAATGGTAGAAGTTGAATGTAATATTTCTAATACAAGATTAGTTTTCTATTATAGATGAATACAGTGGAGGTTTTCTGGCGCATTTTGCATTGCATTTCTCGCTTGATCGATATACGCTTGCACGAGAAAGAAAATGATAACACTATTCACTCTCTGGAAACAGAGCAAAGAGGTTTCTTATGTTCTCACCAGGACATTTCCAATCAAGCTCTCCACAGATGACGGATGCGCAACTTGCGCAGCTGACGCTCGATAATCATCAGGAAGCGTTTGAGCAACTGGTGCGAAAATACCATATGCCCCTGTTCAATTTTATCTATCGCTTTCTGGGCGATTATGATATGGCTTGCGATATTGAACAACAGGTGTTTCTGCGGCTCTATACCTCCCTGCCGCATCTGCGAAGGGGTGAGCCCTTCAAAGCCTGGCTCTTCCAGGTTGCCCGCAATAGCTGCATCGATGAGACGCGGCGTCAGCACCGACATGCCATCCCATTCTCTCACCTGGAGACAGAGGACGGCGATGACGATGCATTCTCGATTGAGCACATCGCTCAGTCGTCTCCGGCCCCTGATGAACTCCTGGAGCACCAGGAACTGAAAAGTACGCTGCAGCAGGCGATTGTGTCCCTGCCGCCAAACTTTCGCGCCGTGGTGGCGCTGCGCTATGCGGCACAGCTCAAATTTGGCGAGATCGGCGAGGTGTTGCACATGCCAGAGTCCACCGCCAAGACCTACTTCACGCGCGCAAAAGTGCACCTGCGTCGCATGCTAGGCCAGCGCAGTGACTTTATGTGAGGTTGGGAGGCGGCGTCATGAGCCCGCGCTCCACCATGGAAACGAACATGCCCGCGATCTGGGAAGGAGTATACTGGCCGCCGGGCCGGTACCACTGCGAAAGCCAGTTACACATTCCGAGCAGGCCAAAGGCGGCGATCTTCGGATCGATATGAGAGGTAAAAGTGCCAGCTGCCTGGCCTTCTCGAATGATCTGCTCAAAATACTGCTCATACGCCTTTTTGCGCAGGATAATCTCTTTAGCGAATGGACCTGTCAGATAGTGCTGCTCTCGATAAAACACGGTCATGGCCGGAGAACGATTGGCCGCGACCGCTGTATGATGGGCAATGGCCAGGCCTAACTTTTCGGCGGGTGGGAGGGCCGCTTCAGCAATCCGGCGCAGCGGCTCTTCACTCGCGTTCAGGACCATCAGGTAGATGTGCCGCAGGATCTCTTCCTTGTTTTTGATGTGATAGTAGAGCGCTCCTTTGGTTGCCCCAAGTTGTTCCGCGATATCGTCCAGGCTGGTAGCGCCAAATCCCCGGCGGGCAAAAAGCTCGGCTGCTGTTTCCACAATCGCCTTCTGGGTCAAGCGCATGCGCTTTTTCCCTTTCATGCCTCCCGGCTTTTCCCTCGTGGCCGGCGTTATTTCTGACTTTTGCACCAGGACAAACCCTTCGCTTTCTACTGATTGTTTAAATATATACGCTCATCATAAAAGAGCGTGGTTGCATTGTCAACCCTCTCCGTTTCAACTGCCAGCGCTGCCGTGTGTCTGGCTTGTAGCTCAGATTTTTACAAGAAGGCGTCCTCTTGATTTTTCGTGCTTTCTCCTATATAATTTCTACCAGTTGTTCAAAAATATTCGATGAGAGGAGTTTCGCGTATGGCTACCTCACCACCCCACACGCCTCAGAGCGAAGAGGCACTCCTCGCACGTCTGCGCAAGCAGCAGCTTGTCGAGTCTGTGGACCAGATGAGCCCGATCTATCTGGAGGGGATCAAACGTATCCTGACGGTTTCGGCCGATACCGAGCTGATTAGCGCTCCTGCTTACTATCATGCCGCCGTGCATGCTCCTTCTCTGAACAATTTTGGCTCGGCGCTCTCGATCATTCAGGATGAACTGGGACACGCGCACATCGCCTATCGCCTGATGCGCGACCTTGGCGTCGACACCGATGCTCTGATCTTTGAACGCGAGCCCCGCCATTTTAAATATCCCTACGCCTTTGATGTGCCGCTGGATAGCTGGACAGAACTGATCGTGGCGAACGCGTTCTATGATCGTGCGGGCTATACCCTCCTTGGCGATGTGTACCAGAGCACCACCTTTGGACCCTGGAAGCGCGCACTGGTAAAAGTTGATAAGGAAGAGA
>JAFMRP010000767.1 GCA_017354095.1 Ktedonobacteraceae bacterium | reverse complement strand
GGGACGGATGTGGGCGTCAGTGGCCCAGGTGTAATAGTCGCGATAGATCTCGCGGGCGGGTGTGGTGGCGTCTTCAACGTGATCGAAGCGTTCGGTGATGTAGTCGGCCAACTCGTCCTGGTCGGCGCGATAGGCCTCCAGGGCCTGGACCACGCATGGCGGTTCGGGCATACCGTATTGCAGCCACAACTGGCAGCCCCGCACCGCCCAGGTCAGGATGGCGGGAGCATCCTTCTGGAGCTTCTCCAGGAGGGCGCGATCTTCGCGATTCTCGAAGGAGACGGTGAAGGGTAAGAGTTTGAGCCGGCGCCAGATGGCCGGGGTCTGTTCGGTGATACGCGGCAGGTGGTTGGTGGCCAGCCAGAGTTTGCAGGTGGGATGGAACGGCTGTGGGGGTTGACCTGGCCGGCTCGGTGGCAGGAAGAGTGGTTCTCCGCTGGTCAGGCGTTTCAGAGTGCTCAGGCTCAACTGCTGATCCGGGGAGGTCTCGGTAAGCAGGAGCAGGCGGCGACCGGTGAGAGCGGAGCCGTTCATGCGCAGGTCGGTCTGAGCACGCGCCTGGTGCAGCGCCGTCACCGGCAGGCGCAGGACGTAGTCGCCCAGCGCGGAGGCCAGCGCTTCCAGCAGTGTCGTTTTGCCGTTGCGACCCCGCCCGTGCAGCAGGAAGAAGGCATCCTGCTGGGTACTGCCGGTCAGGCTGTAGCCGATGGCCACCTGCAGGTAGCGACGATATTCGGGATCATTGTCCAGGCAGGCCTCGATAAAGGAGAGCCACTGAGGCGAAGTGGCCTCCGGGTTGTAGGCGATGGGACAGCAGCGGGTGATGAAATGGTCAGGATCGTGCGGGCTTAGTTTGCCTGTGCGTAGATCGATTGTGCCATTTTCCACCGTCAGCAGGAAGGGGTCGCGGTCGAAATCGGTGGGCTCGGCACGTACTGACGGGTCCTGGCTGGCCAGATCGAGCATGGCCTGGATGCGGCTGCGGGTCGAGCAAGCTTCGGCGTGGCTCAGCAGGCGGCGCGCGCGATCGCACTCGGAAGCGGGCAGTGCCGCGGCGATGGTGGCGTAGCGCTCGATGGTCTGGCGAGCCAGGGAGATGAGCAGGCCGGGGTGATCGACGTTCCAGCGGCGGTCATCCCAGACGACCCAGCCCCAGCTGGAGACGTAGCGCAGGACGGAACGATGCATGGAGAGGAAGAGACTGGCATTGCCCAGATCGGTGAGGTGGTCCTCGTAGCGAGCGAGGAAGCGTTGGGTAGTATCGGCGTTGATCGTGTTGGGATTGTATTGTTCAGACATGACAGACTCCTTGTGATCAGAGTGAGCCGGGATGGCGCCAGAATTGAGCGTATCGGACCCATTGGAAGAGTTAGAGGAGAAATGTTGAGCCATAGCAAACCCCTTTCGGTCAAGTCGAATTGAGCAAGCGAACCGTTGTGGGCCAGGCAAGCGAGCCGGAGCAGCCGTCGCAGAACGAGGAAGTGGGCGCGAGCCGGGCTCCGAGACGGTTGGCATGAGAATAACGAAGACCGCACTACAAGAGACGATCAGAAGGATGGCAGAATCATCCTATGAAGATTATAGCACAGATAAAGAGAAATTACAAGTATTTTGTGATAAATATCTATTATATCGAAGAAATTGGAATAAGGCGCGTGAGATTTAAAGATGTATATATGTGTATTTTTGGTGTGTGAGCTGCAAATTACAAGTTTCGGTGTCGCGCTTTTAGCACAACTCCATGTCGTATTTTGGGGATTGTGCTGCTTGGAAATCTGCCATTTACGACAGGCAATAGGTGAAGAAGTACGACATCGAATGATCTCGTTTACACTCTGGCAGCGGGCCGGGCTTGATTTATATCTCCAGATTTTCATCCTCTGGTTGAGGCAGCTCCCTGCTGGCGATGTCCTTAACCAGTGCCAGCGCGGCGAAGGCCTGTCCTAATGCGCCGGGAATGTGCCCGTAAAGTGGATGTGTGCGGAACTTGCTGTAATCGGGATACGATCCGTAAGCGAGCGGCTCGTATCGGGAGCCGATGGAATGCCAGCGGCTGACCAGCTTGAGCAGCTCATCAAGCGGTAATCTGCGCTCAATGTCAAGCCGGCAGCCTGCGTGAAGGATCTCCCGCGGGCTACTATTGGGGGAGATGGCTGCGCTGAATTGTGGCCAGATCTCCTGGATGGTGGGCGCTGTGGCCAGGCTCTCTGGTGCGATCTGGGCATCTTCTCCTGGCTTGATGAGTGGATTTCCCGGCTTGATCAGACTGTGAAACAGAATGGTGTCATCGAGCTTGATGGCGGCTAGCTCGATGATTTCCAAATCGAAGCCTGCTACAGTGACCTCTATGATCACTGTATCCTGGCGCTCCAGCATCTCTCTGGCCCATAGGATGGTATCCCGGTGCCAGGCTATCACTCTTTTTAGGTAGTGCTCTTTCATCTTCTTTCCACTCTTTATTCTTTAAGAGTCCATTGAGAAATGAGTATATCATAGAACAGAAATCGCAAACAGGGCAGTTCTTCACCTGGTACAATCACCTTTTTTGGGTGATGTGCCTTTCCTCATCGCCATGTATACTTTGCACAGAAGCAGGGAAGCTGGCTTGCGTACACGCATTGCGTTGGTCTTCTTGCTCTTTGCCATTCTGTGTCATCCCTTTATCGTGCGATAGTATTTGAGGTCAGTATAGCGGAGGGAGACGTATGTATATCATTGATGATGAGCGGCTCTCGGACTCGCCTTTTGTCGAAAGGGTCTGGCGCGCTCATAGTGAAGGAACTGACCCTTTTATCTCCATCGCCCAGAGCCATTGGCAGATCGTTGTGACCACCTACCATGGCAAGACGAGTCTGACGGTGCGGGGTCCAGAGACCAAAGCCACGCCGCTCGGTGACTGTCCTACTGACAGAGAGTGGTTCGGCATTCTGTTTAAGCTGGGTACGTTTCTGCCCCGACTGCCTGCCAGGAGCCTTGTGAATGGAGATCTGACCCTGCCTCTGGCAACGAGGAAAACCGTCTGGCTGTCTGGCTCGACCTTCCAGTTTCCCACCTATGAGAATGCAGACACCTTTGTCGACTGGCTGGTGCGTCAGGATCTCCTGGTGCGTGAGCCTATAGTAGGTGCTGCGTTACAAGGACAACTGAAAGATCTTTCCCCGCGCTCCGTTCAGCGTCGTTTCGTGCAATCAACCGGAGTCACCCAGGGCACAATTCGCCAAATTGAACGCGCTCGCTACGCAACGCTTCTCTTAAAACAAGGGGTTTCGATTATTGATACCATTCACGAAGCGGGTTATTTTGATCAGGCGCATCTGACCCGGTCGATGAAGGACTTCATCGGCCAAACCCCCGCTCAGATCCTTCGGCAAAGCCGACCTGAGCAACTGTCGTTTTTGTACAAGACAAAGCCTTTCCGGTGATTCATACTACCGCTATCTGATGAACAACGGAAGAAGGACCGTATGATTACAGTTGGAGGAACAACGACCATGAGAAAAGTAATTGTAGAAGCTGAAGTGTCTGTCGATGGGGCTATGGGTGGGGGTGGGGAGAATCTAGAGTTTTGGAAGCAGATTTTCCCATTGCAGA
>JAFMRP010000126.1 GCA_017354095.1 Ktedonobacteraceae bacterium | reverse complement strand
CAGTTGTGCCACGCCCGCTTCTCAATTGGATCATCCCTCGACTGCTTCCCAAAAGGCGTGTCAGCGCCGTGATAGCCAACAATTTGGGATTGAAGCGCCCGTAACGATCTGAAAGGGGGGCATCGTGCTTCTGCAGGTGTTCCTCTTCCTCCATTCTTTTCCAGGAAAGCGTGTTTCAGCTCTGACCCTTCCCACGATTTGGCATGTTCCCGATGAACGCTGGCAACTCATTCTCCCTCTGTTGGATGAGTTAGGTCCTCCGAGAAGACGAGGACGAAGACGCATTCCTCCACGCCCTATCCTGGAAGCTATCATCTTTCGCCTCCGCACAGGGTGTCCATGGAACCATTTGCCGAAAGAGTTTCCCGATGAGAGTACTGTCCACCGAACCTTTCAACGCTGGATTCGCTTTGGTGTATTTCCACGTATCTGGTCGGTACTCACGACGGCATGTGAGGAACGCGGAGGTCTTGACTGGACGTGGCAAGCGGCAGATGGAGCGGTGGGAAAAGCTCGTTTTGGAGGAGATCTCATTGGTCCTCATCCAACAGATCGTGGGAAAAAGGGCATCAAACGCAGCCTTCTTGTTGAGGCTAGTGGAGGGCCCTTGCGGTGATCATCGCCGGAGCCAATGTCCATGATACCAAACTCCTTGATGCGACGGTTGCCTCCATTATCGTAGAGCGACCGAACCCGACACCAGAACAGCCACAGCATGTGTGCTTAGACAAAGGATATGATCATCCGACTGGACATACGGCAGGAGAAAAGTATGGGTATATTTCTCATATTCGGCGTATTGGCGAAGAAAAAACTTGATGAGAAGCAGGAAAGACGATATCCTGCGCGGAGATAGGTGGTGGAACGAACGCTGGCTTGGTTAAGTAAATGCCGAGCACTTCTGGTCCGTTATGATAAAAAGTCGGAGCATTTTCTCGCTCTCATCCAGCTCGCTTGTTCCCTCCTTTGGTATCGAAGATTTTATTCTCTCAATTTGAGATAGTTACTTAGCCTCTGATAAACCGTTGGAATGCTTCGCCATGCAATTTGGCTTCAGATCCGTCATCCAGGCTGAGACCCAAGCATAATTGCGAGGAGGACGAATGCCGCGTGAAACCGGCAGCACGCCCAAGATCCTCCAAACCTCGCCACATGATTGACACATCCTGGCAGGGACGATGACCGAGAGCTTCCTTGAAGCTCTCCATTTTGTCTCGCTTCCTCACCTCACATGAAGCAACAGGTAAAAGCGGCAGCCGGGCTTTGGCTCGTCAATTGTACAGGATTGCAAGGCGCAACTGGTGCAGATGTGCAGGATCGGCGACCACATCGATGGCGACGATCTTGTCTCCCCTGATGGTGAGACGCAGGAGGAGCAGGAGCCACTCACGCGGGGTCATAACGATTCCCACCGCTCCGTCCACGAGCACCAATTGGGCGAACCGGGTGCGTTCCAGGAGATGCCTGACTGCCCTGGCGACGGCCTGCGCACCACGAAGCTCCCTTACCGCGCCTCGGGACACAGCTACACGGTCGGATCGAACCACGATATCGGGGTCGAGCAGAGCCAGCAGCGCGTCGAAGGACCCTTCGCGCGAGGCGGCGAGGAAGGCCTCCACGACTGCTCGGCTTACGGCCAGATCGGCGTCTTTCCCCATTGCCGACCCTCGCACGCGGCGGCGGGCGCGGCTGGCAAGCTGCCTGGTCGCTGTTTCTGAGCGCTCCAGCATGAGCGCAATCTCGTCAAAAGGGATGGTGAAGAGGTCATGGAGCACAAAGGCAAGGCGCTCGGCTGGAGAAAGCCTGTCCAGGA
Source organism: Ktedonobacteraceae bacterium (assembly GCA_017354095.1). Lineage (GTDB taxonomy): Bacteria > Chloroflexota > Ktedonobacteria > Ktedonobacterales > Ktedonobacteraceae > Bu33. The sequence continues at coordinate 7,478 of JAFMRP010000126.1, read as the reverse complement.
CCACCAGTAGCGCAAGGCCAACCGAGTCGGCCAACTCGGCTTCTTCCTCGGGGTTGATCCCGTCAGGATCTCGGGGGATGGACTCGGGCACGGACGCTTCTAGGGACTGCTCGCGCCGCACTTTGCGCGTGCGCAGCATATCAAGACAAATCCGCGCAACCGCCCTCGTCAGCCATGCACCCGGATTCTTGAGAGCGCTTCGGTCTGCACGGACGAGGTGAAGCCAGGACTCCTGTACGGCGTCCTCCGCCTCGGCAAGGGAGCCGAGCATCCGATAGGCTATTGCTTGTAGTTGGGGACGCTCCATCTCGAAGCGCTCAACCAGCCAGTCATGTTCATCCATTCATTCTCTTCCTTACATTCTCCTTCGTCATAAGTACGACGAGGGAAACCGGGCTGATGTGACAGGATACCAGCCCCCTTGCCAAGAATTCTGAGAGGGCGAGATGTCTCACCTCAATGACACCTGCCAAGGGTGTGGGAAGTATGTCACATTCTTTCATCGAGATGCGTCGGAGGGGTGACGAGGGAGGCCCAGCCGATGTGACAGGGAGACACACTCCCGCGCGCAAAGCACCGGCTGGGCGACCCGCCAAGATCACCCCGAAACGTCGAACAACAGATGAGGTCATCGTCTGACGTGAAGGCGTCCTGATGCGCGTGACGATATCCAAAGGAGATGAAACATGCAAGTACGAATGAGCAACCCCACAACGATCCTTCCTGGTGTCAATGTTGAGATGAAACGGTTGGAATTTGGCTGACTCTTCTGTGGATGAGGGTATGTCTTGCGTCCTCATCTGGTCAGTCTTCTCAAGGCTCGCGAAAACCGTTGAGCAACAGAACACAGAGCAACATTCCAACCGCTTCATTCAACATTGACACAAAACGATAGATCTCCTCTAGGAAAGAAGGATGATTATGGCAAAAAAACCTTTTCGCTTCGGTATTATCACCTATGGCAATCCCTCTCGTTCGGCATGGATTGCTCTGGCACAGAGAGCAGAGGAACTGGGTTATGCATCCCTTCACGTGCCAGATGTTCTGAGTACGCCAACGGCAACGCTCACCACACTCGCAGTAGCGGCTACAGCCACCACGACGCTGCGTGTTGGAAGCTTCGTTCTGGTGAATGATTACCGCCATCCGGCGTTACTTGCCAGAGAGATAGCGACATTGGATCAACTCTCTGGGGGTCGAGTAGAGCTTGGACTGGGTGCAGGCGGCTGGCCGCTGGACTTCCAGCAACTCGGCATCCCCTTTGATAACGCTGGTAGACGCGTCTCTCGTTTTGAAGAGGGCTTCTCCATCATCAAACAGTTCTTTACCAGCGATGTCGTTAATTTCTCTGGCAAATACTATACCGTGAAAGACTTACACAGCCGTCCCAGGCCGGTGCAGCAACCCCATCCGCCTATTTACATCGGCAGTGGAGGCCGCCGTCTACTCACGCTCGCAGCACGTGAAGCCGATATTATCACGCCAATCGCACAAGAACCCGAAGCGCTGGAGGAGAAGATTGGCTGGATACAGGAGGCAGCAGGAGAGCGCTTTGAGCACCTGACACTCAGTCAGATCATCGGCGGCATCGAATTGACCGATAGCCCTGTCGCCGTCGGACCTCTCATCCAGGAAGGGGTACCGGAAGAGGCTCGCTCAATGACCATAGAGCAGGCGATAGAGTATCTAGAGGAGCAGCGTGAGAAGTACGGCTTCTCGTACTTCTACCTTCGAGAGAGACAGATAGAGAATTTTATTCCGGTACTGACTCACCTGAACGGGAAGTAATGACGAGGGGACAGCAGAAAATCAGAGCATCGTTCAAGCGCTGGCACACATACGGTAAATTGGGGAATGAAACTGGTGGATTCTGGCTGAATCTTGGCAATGAAGCTGGCGGTAAAACGAGCAAGAACACACAAAATTTTTGCAACCCATGGTTCTTGCTTGAAGAACCCTCTCTGTAGGCTCATTCATGTTGACCGCTTGCTCACCAGTTTCATTCCCAAAGACGTCATGCGTCGTGGCCGCACCACCCGGCATGGAACCTATGCCGAAGGGCAAAATTGCTCTCTATCTCAGTGGCAGTTCCAGACGAATTTACAACTTGCCTCAAGTTTAACGTAGAAGGAGAAAGATATGTACTATATTGCCGAGATGAATATTGGCCGTATTCGAGCACCTTATGACGATCCGATAATGGCTGGATACGTGAAGCGAAGGAGGGAAATGGATACCCTTGCTCGACGAAGCCCTGGCTTTATCTGGAGAAGGACTGGTCCTGGTAGCAATGCGAAAGAGACTGATCTTTATGAGGACCAGACAATTATCGCGAATGTCTCGGTTTGGGCTACAATAGAGGATTTTGCCAACTTTGTGTACAAGACTGGACACCAAGAGGTGATTGATCGGGGTCATGAGTGGTTTGTGTCTCTTGATGGCCCCCATTATGCTATGTGGTGGGTTCCTCAGGGGCATCTGCCATCAGCAGAAGAGGCACGGGAACGCCTGGAATATCTACGAACCTATGGTGAGACTCCATATGCATTCACCTTCAAGCGTTGGTTTCCCTCCCCAGATGAAAGAATTACCGCCACAAGCAAGGCGTATAAGCAAGAACCTTCCTCCATTAGCAAGGAAAATTAAGGCATGATCTAAGAGACACTCTATCCAAAGGTGGGCTTCTCTATTCCACCTTTGGGTATAAGAGTCAAAAGAAGTAGACATGAGGAGAAAAGAATTCGGGCTTGTAGATACTGCAAAGGCTCTACTATCTGGCTTCAGACCAAAATTCAGAACTCCTTCACAGCCTGCTTCACCCTTACTGGAATCTATCGGGGAATTTATGGTGGAACCCCATGTGGGCGATCTGGGTATCGATGAACCGCGATGGCGAAAGAAGGGGAAATGCTTTCAACAGAAGAAGTGCCAAGAAATCAGCAGTGTATCAGTTCTGGCACAATCTTGGTGCAAACTCTTCTATAGGGAAAGCAGTTCTGATTCCTCAGAAGTTTCATCCTGTGTGAATCGCCTCACGTTAATGGTTTTAGTACAATAAAAAGGTGTAACATGATAAAAAACAATCAACGAACATTGGGAGCATCGGGGCTGGTGGTTCCGGCTATGGGGGTTGGGATCGCGAGCTGGGGCGAGAAACAGCTCGGTTATGGTCGCATGTACACACGCGACGATGTGACTCAGGCATATCGTGCCTGCCTGGATGCTGGCCTTAACTTCTTTGATACGGCTGAAATGTATGGACAGGGTGAGTCGGAACGGCTGCTGGGCGAGTGCCGTCGTCAAGACGGGCGTCCTATCCTCAATGCCACCAAATTTTCCACTTCCAGCATCGTCACACCATCATTCACCCGTTCTTCCCCACGTGCCCTGCTACATGCATTGGATGGCAGCTTGCAGCGTCTGGGCGTTGATTGCATCGATCTCTATCAATTGCATGTTCCCCCTGCTCCTCATAAGCTGGATGCGTACATGGACGTGCTGGCGGAAGCAGTGCGAGCCGGAAAAGTACGCGCGGTGGGTCTGTGCAACTTCAATGCCACCTTGCTGCGGCAAGCACACGCACGTCTGGCACAGCATGGTATTCCATTAGCATCTACAATGGTAGGCTATAACCTGCTAAGGCGTTATCCAGAGACCAACGGCGTACTGGATGCTTGCCGTGAGCTGAATGTTGCTTTGCTAGCGTTTGCTCCCTTGGCGGAAGGTGTTCTGAGTGGCAAATATCGCACGGGCACGCCGATACCGGGAGCGTACCGCATGCTCTGGATGATCGAAAAGCTCGATCTATTCGGGGAGACCAGGGGATCAGTATCAACAGTTCGCCGCTGGTTTTCGAAACACCGACCGGCACAGCGTGAGAAGCTGGAGCCGTTGTTTGTGGTACTGGAAGAGATTGCTCGTGCTCATGAGAAGACGATTGCACAGGTCGCGCTCAACTGGCTGATGAGCGGAGACGCGGACATTATTCCTATCCCCGGCGCTAAAAATGTACGGCAAGCTAACGAGAATGCTGGTACACTCGACTGGCGGTTGACGAAAGAGGAGTATGATCGTATTAATCAGACAGAGATTGCTACACGCTAATAACGATCAAATCCGGTATGAGCTATATGGAGCTACCAGGCTTTTTCCCTCTTCCAGTATGAATCTTGTCCTACAGAGAGTGGGATTTTTCTAGAGAAACGTTTCTAGACCATAAAAGGAGATATGCATAAAAATGAAAGCAAAAGGGAGGTATACATGGCAGAAGCAATGTTCAAACAACCAGAAAAGGTATACGCCCGCCGTGGAATTCGTATATCCTGGCTCACCCCATTGTCAGGCGTTTGATGGGGTGAGCAGTCCTCAAACATACCGGACGCCGCTCTGGGCGGGTCTACACCATACCGGTGAGTGGACGCCCGACGGCCACTGGTTTTGTGATCCCGCTGACCTTTGGTGAAAAAGTCGATTGGTATCGCAACGTGCGGGCTGCGAATGGATGTGTGATAGAATGGCGGGGCGTTGAATATCGGTTGATTGATCCACAGATTATCAGTCCGGCAGCGGCCCTCAAAGCCTTCAATCCTGTTGGGTTCTAACAAAAAGGCGGGGTTGAAAAAGAAGCGAGAGATCGCTACGGTGAAAGGCTTGAAAAAGAAATCGATCACAGAAGGGATCTCTCCAATGCAAGTACAAGTATCGCTCAACATCGACATCGAGGCAACCGCCAGCATCTCCCAAATGGAGCAGGATATTCAAGCAGCAGGCCAGCAAGCGATGCGAGAGGCCTTCAAACACACGGTGAGGCAATGGGAAGAGCAGCATCGACCGTGTCCGCAGTGTGGACAACAGCCTTCTCGACTGGAAGGGACGGCAAGCCGGAGCCTGGCCACGAATCTTTGGCCGCGTCAAGCTCCCTCTGCGACGGTTTCGCTGACAGCTCTGGCAGCGCAGATGGTATCCGGCCAAGAGCTGGTTGTCGAGCTTGAAAGGGAGAACGGTGAGTGACCCCTTGCGAGAGGCCGCGGTGCTGGCAGGGGCTTCGTGGCCCTATCGCACGGCGGCGCAGCTCTTGAAGAAGCTTTGTGGAGCTCACATCAGTCGGGAGGAGATCCGTCGGCTCGCCAATGAACACGGGAACCAGCGAGCCGAGCAGCAGCAAACCGAGGCCGAGCAGGCATGTGCCTGCTGTAGGGAGTAGGTCCCATCAGCCGTGCCGGTCGAGCAGCCCATGCTGGTGGGACTGGATGGAGGGTGGGTGTGCAGCCGAGAACAGCGAGGAGGGATGGAAGGCAAGGTGGCGGTGGTCTGTTCTCAGGTCGAGGACCTTCCCATGCCAGCGTCTTGCACGACGTTTTCTTGGAGTGATCGCAGTGGAAGGAGGCGTCCGCCGAGGCCTCGCCATCGGCTGGCTCGACGGCGCTCTGTGGCCACTTTTGCCCCTTCCAGAGAGCTGGGAAAGCTCGCCGAGGCAGCGGCCAGGAGCCTCGGTGAGCAGGAGCGCACCCGGCCGGTGGTGGTGCTCGCCGACGGAGCCCAGTGGATCAAAAAGGAACAAGAACGCCACTTCCCGCAGGCGACCTGCATTCTCGACTGGGCGCATCTGTGGCGCGAGGTTCGTCACGCCATCCAAACGGCAGCACGAGCCAGACCGCTCTCAGCACGAGAACGCGACGATCAAAGGTATCTGCACCGCTGCTGGCTCTGGCAGGGGGAGTGGATCAAGCCGTGAAAGGATTGCATCGGTTGGCAACTGGTCTGCCCGCTGAGCCAGAGGCGATGGTCAAGAAGGCCATCACGTATCTGGAGAACCAACGTCCTTGGATCGGGTCCTATGAGCACTGGCGAAAGCTGGGCTATCCGGTGGGCAGCGGCATGATCGAGCGAGCAGTGAGCCTGGTGATCAATCGTCGCATGAAAAAGCGAGGCATGCGCTGGTGTCGAGCCAATGCTACCGCTCTGGTCGCTTTGCGCACGGATCTGCTCAATGACGATTGGCTTACACCTGAGCCGTTGCGGGCTTTTCCTTCAATCAGCCCCACCTTTTTGTCAGAACCCATTCCTCAGGGTCTAGGAGAGACTCATGTCCCAGCAACTTCACCGGTACAGCCACCCCCTGGAGGTACTAACCATGTATGAGCCCCACCGCCTACAACAACTGTTCCTTCAGGCCGCCTATGCATCATCGTCCCGATATCTCGAAGAGGTCTTAGCCCTGCATACCAGCGAGGTCCCGTTTCTGAGAACAGCAGCAAAAAACCTAGTGCGTGCGGCGAAAGGAGCGTGCTATGAGTGAGATTCAAGTAGCATTGTATGCCCGAGTTTCTTCTGAACAACAAACCGAAGCCAAAACCATTGAGAGTCAGCGGGCTGAGATCCGGGCGCGGATCGCGGCCGATGGCATCGATCTCAGCACTATTGTGGAGTTCGTTGATGATGGGTACAGTGGCTCGACGCTGGTACGGCCAGCGTTAGAGCGGTTACGTGATGCGGCGGTAGCCGGGGGAATCGACCGGCTGTATGTGCATTGTCCTGATCGTTTCGCGCGTAACTACGCAAGCTCAAGTCTTACTGGTCGAGGAACTGACCGAGCACGGTGTCGAGGTGATTTCCCTCAATCGTCCGCTTGGACAGACTCCCGAAGACCAACTCCTGCTGCAAGTCCAGGGGGTGATTGCCGAATATGAACGGGCGCGCATTTCTCGAACGCAGTCGGCGAGGCAAACGGCATGCTGCACAAGAAGGACGTGTTGGCATTGCTCCCTACGGCTACCGCTACATCAACAAGCAGGAGGGTGGTGGTGAAGCTCGCTTTGAGGTCGTCTTTGACGAAGCCCGTCTGGTGCAACAGGTCTATCGCTGGGTGGGGAGAGACCGCTGCACGATCAATGAGGTGTGTCGCCGTCTGCACCAGGCTGGTATTCGGACGCGGACAGGAAAGGAGTACTGGGATCACAAGACGATCTGGGATATGCTGAAAAATCCAGCGTACAAAGGGGAAGCGGCCTTTGGTAAAACCCGCTGGGTACCAAATGGTCCGCGTCTACGCGGACCACGCGGCAAGCCAGCCCAACCGCGACGACCGTTCTGGGGCAAAGACACGCCGAAGAAAGAGTGGATCACCATTCCGGTTCCCGCCCTGGTCGATCCAGCGCTGTTTGATGCCGTGCAAGACCAACTGGAGGAGAATCGACGGCGAGCCCGTATCCCTGAAAAAGGCACGCGCTATCTCTTGCAGGGTTTGCTGGTGTGTGCGAAATGTGGGTATGCTTATCATGGCTGTACCAATGATGAGCGCAATGCCTATTACCGCTGCAGTGGGTCGATGAGCCTACCTCGCTTCGGCGGCAAACGGCGGTGCTGGAACAAGGAACTGCGGATCGATCAGACAGATACAGCGGTCTGGCAAGAAGTCTGCCAACTCCTGGAAGAACCGGAGCAACTCGAGCAGGAATATCGCCAGCGTTTGCAGCCAC